>NZ_JBHZGV010000007.1:15611-284533 GCF_043359985.1 Comamonas trifloxystrobinivorans | reverse complement strand
ACAGCCAACAGCCAACAGCCAACAGCCAACAGCCAACAGCCAACAGCCAACAGCCAACAGCCAACAGCCAACAGCCAGCAAGAGCAGTGGCGACGTGTTTCTCATTGTTCGCAAGAGCAGGCGCGCCAATTCAGAGAGTCCTGAAGGCCACAAAAAAGGCCTCAACCCTGGTGGGGGCTGAGGCCTTGGTGGCGGCTTTAGCGGGCCGGTTTACTGGGGCTTGCTGGCGTTGGGGTCGTTCAGCAGTTGCTCGCGCAGTTTTTGGTCTTCGGTCATTTCAAACCACATGGCGTTGAGTACCGCAAAGGCGGCAGCCAGGGGCAGGCCGAGAATCCAGGAGAAATACCACATTGTTTGTTCCTTTCTTGTCGTTGCGCCTGCTTTAGTAGGCGTGGCCGCTGCCGTCGCGGATTTCCTTTTCGTCGACCTTGCCCCAGAGCACGCGGTACACCCAGGTGGTGTAGGCCAGCACGATGGGCAGGAAGACGATGGTGCAGACCAGCATGATGAACAGCGTCATGTGGCTGGACGAGGAATCCCAGACCGTCAGGCTGAAGCGGGGATCGACGGACGAGGGCAGGATCATCGGGAACATCGAGGCACCGACGGTCAAGATGATGCCGGCAATGCCCAGGCCGCTGGTGATCATGGCCAGGCCTTCTTTGCGGGCGCGCATCAGCACGGCGGTCAGCAGGCAGGCGGCAATGCCGAGCACGGGCGCGATCATGGTCCAGGGGTGCTGGCTGTAGTTCGTCATCCAGGCGCCGGGCGTGTGGGCGGCGGTCTTGAACAGCGGGTTCGACGGGCCGGTGGTGTTGACGGCCGAGGTGATGGTGTAGCCATCAACAAACTTCCACAGCACAAAGCCAGCCAGCACAAACAGCACAGCGGTTACCACGGCAGCAATGCTGCCCACGGCGCGGGCACGGGCCGCTACAGCGCCTTCGGTCTTGATACCCAGCCAGGCAGCGCCGTGCATGGTGAGCATGGCAACCGACACCAGGCCGGTAAGGATGGCAAACGGGTTGAGCAGGCCGAAGAAGCTGCCGTCATAGTGGATGAACAGCTCAGGCGTCAGGCGGAAGGGCACGCCTTGCAGCACGTTGCCCAGGGCCACGCCGCAGATCAGCGAGGGGATGAAGCCGCCGGCAAACAGAGCCCAGTCCCAGCCATTGCGCCAGGCGGGCGATTCGTTCTTGCTGCGGTACTTGAAGGCGACGGGGCGCAGGATCAAGCCGATCAGAATCACGAACATGGCCAAGTAAAAGCCCGAGAAGGACACCGCGTACAGCTGTGGCCAGGCGGCGAAGATGGCGCCGCCGCCCAGGATCAGCCAGACCTGGTTGCCTTCCCAGGTGGGGCCGACCGCGTTGATGATGACGCGGCGCTCCACATCGTTCTTGCCCAGGAAGGGCAGCAGCATGCCGGTGCCGAGGTCAAAGCCGTCCATCACGGCAAAGCCGATCAGGAGCACGCCCAGCAGCACCCACCAGATGACGCGCAAGACGTCGTAGTCTAAAAGTGTATGCAAGATCATGGTGTTACTTCCCCGCGTAGGTAGGTTGTGCGGTAGCGACCGAGGCGTAGCTCAGTGGCTGCTCTTCTTTCTGCTCGGGCTCCAGCTCGGGGCCTTTTTTGATGGCCTTGAGCATGAGCTTCATCTCGATGATGAGCAGCACCGTGTAGATGGCGATAAAGCCCAGCAAGGTGATCAGCAGTGTGGTCACGCCCAGGTTCGAGGCCGCCACGGCGGTGGGCAGAACGCCTTCGATGATCCAGGGTTGGCGACCGAACTCGGCCACGAACCAGCCGCACTCAATGGCCACCCAGGGCAGGGGGATCGACCACACGGCCACGTGCAGCAGCCAGCGGTGCTTGTCGAGCTGGTGGCGCGAAGCCAGGTAGAAGAACACGCCCGTCAGCGCGATGAAGAAGAAGCCCAGCACCACCATGATGCGGAAGCTCCAGAACAGCGGCCAGACTTGCGGAATGGTGTCGGACGCGGCCTTGGCGATCTGTGCATCGGTGGCTTGGCGTGGGTCGTCCACATAGCGCTTGAGCAGCAGTGCGTAGCCCAGGGCCTTGCCATTGGCTTCGAACTGTTCCTTGAGCTCGGGCGCGATCGTGGTGGTGGAGCCGGCGGCGCGGATTTGCTCCAGCGCATCGTAGGCCTTGATACCGTCGCGGATCAGCACTTCGGCGTGCTTGACCAGATCGTTGATGCCTTGCAGCTCGGTGTCGAGCGAGCGCGTTCCGATCAGGCCCATCACCCATGGAATATGGATGGCGTAGTGCGTCTCGCGTGCCTCCTGGTCGGGGAAGCCGATGGCGGTGAACGAGGCCGGTGCAGGCTCGGTCTCCCACATGCCTTCGATGGCGGCCAGCTTCATGCGCTGGTGTTCGCCCGAGAGGTAACCCGATTCGTCACCGAGCACCACCACCGACAGCGCGCCTGCCAGGCCGAAGGCGGCAGCCACCGTCATCGAGCGCTTGGCCAGGGCGATATGGCGACCCTTGAGCAAGTACCAGGCGGCAATGCCCAGCACGAACAGCGCGGCGCAGACATAGCCGGCCGAGACGGTGTGCACGAACTTGGCCTGGGCCACGGGGTTGCTCAGCACGGCGCCGAAGTCATTGACTTCCATGCGCATGGTCTGGGGGTTGAAGACCGCACCGACCGGGTTTTGCATCCAGCCGTTGGCGATCAGAATCCACAGTGCCGAGAGGTTGGTGCCCAATGCCGTCAGCCAGGTCACG
The DNA here is from genome assembly GCF_043359985.1 of Comamonas trifloxystrobinivorans. Taxonomy (NCBI): domain Bacteria; kingdom Pseudomonadati; phylum Pseudomonadota; class Betaproteobacteria; order Burkholderiales; family Comamonadaceae; genus Comamonas; species Comamonas trifloxystrobinivorans. Next base: position 281,776 of record NZ_JBHZGV010000007.1, on the reverse strand, counting down.
ATCAGGTGCTTGACGGGCGAGAGCTTGTCCCAGCCAAAGAAGAACAGGCCGACAAAGGTGGCTTCCAGGAAGAAGGCCATCAGGCCTTCAATCGCCAGAGGCGCACCGAAGATGTCGCCCACGTAGTGGCTGTAGTAGCTCCAGTTCATGCCGAACTGGAATTCCATCACCACACCGGTGGCCACGCCCATGACGAAGTTGATGCCGAACAGCGTGCCCCAGAACTTGGTCATCTGGCGCCAGATGACACGCCGGGTCATGACGTAGACCGTCTCCATGATGGCAATCATCACGGACAGGCCCAGCGTCAGCGGCACGAATAAGAAGTGGTAGAGGGCCGTGATTGCGAACTGCAACCGTGATAGCCCAACAATGTCGAGATCCATGGAGTGATCCTTTCCGGTTTTTTAAGAGTGCTCGATCGTGAAGAAAACAGGGTTCATGGTGCGGGCCTCAGCCTGGTCTGAGGCGTTGCAACAATTGCTCAAACTGGGCGCTGCCCTTGCGCGCCTGGGCGGCAATGCCGTGCTGGTCAATCCAGACAATGCGGTCGGCATGGCGCGCTTCGCGCTGCAAGTGGCTGGCCATGAGCAGGCTGCCAGCACCTTGCTGGCTGCGCTGCTGCTGCCAGCTGGCCAAGGCCTGCATCACCGCCTCGGCGCTGATGCAGTCCAGGCCTTCGGTGGGCTCGTCCAGCAAAATCAGAGGCGCGGGGTGCAGCAAGGTGCGGGCCACGGCCAAGCGGCGCGATTCGCCGCCTGACAAGCCAGCGCCTTGGGCGCCTAGCGGGGTCAAGAGTTGTTGCGGCAGGGCGCGGACCTTGTCGGCCAGGCCCACCTGGGCCAGCACTTGCCACAAGGCTTCGTCGCTGGCATCTGCGGCGCCCAGGCGCAGGTTGCCGGCAATCGTGTCCTGGAACAGTTCGGTGCGCTGCGGCAGATAGGCGGTTGCCACTTGCTGGTGCTGGCCTTGCACGCAAGGCAGTTCGCCAGCCAACGCGGAGAGCAGAGTCGATTTGCCAGCGCCACTGGCGCCGGCGAGCACCACCCATTCGCCGTTGCGTACTTGCAGGTCCAGTTGCTTGAGCAAGGGGGCGGAGTGCGGGTTGGGCGCAATGCTGGCTTGCTGCCAATCCACCGCCAAACCGGCTTGGGGTGCTGCAGGCGCTGGTGCGTTGCGGCCGTTGGCAGCGGGTGCTGGGGCCAGGCGGCGTGCGGCCAGCAAAGTGCGGCCCGCTTCGGTAGCGCCGCGGCGGATGTTTACCAGCGGCTCCAGCGCAGCCAGCAGCATCAGGGTGCCCAGTGCTACCAGCGGTGCACCCAGCAAACCTTGTTGGGCCAGCCAGGCGCCGCACAGTAAGGCGGTGGCGCAGGCGATATGGCCCACCATGGCCATGGCGGCAGCGGTATGGGCATCGAGGCGGTTGGTGCGCAGATCGGCTTGCAGTTGCTGCTGCTCTGCACGGCGCAGGCGCACCAGTTGTTGCTGCCAGGCACCGGTCATCAGCAGCTCGGTCTGGCCGCCGATGGCATCGATAGCGGCGCTGCGGATTTTTTCGCCCGCCACGCTGCGGCGGATCGAGGTGACAAAGCCCGAGCGCATGCACCAGGCCACGCAGGCAATGCCGCCGGCCAATACGATGGCTGCCACCAGCAGGCCGCTGCGCCAATCCAGAAAAATCGTCAGGGCCAAGCCGGTGAGCAGGGCGCTGGCCAGCAAGGCCAGGGCGGGCGTGAGCAAGCGCAGATACACGGCATCGAGCGCATCGATATCGGCTGTCAAACGGTAGAGCAAGCGGGCCGGGCGTTGGCGCAGAGCCAGCGCGGCATCGGGCTGGGCAAAGCGGGCGAAGAGCTTGACGCGCAACTCGGCCAGCACCCGCAGCGTGGCATCGTGCGTGGTGACGCGCTCACCATAGCGGGCCGCCGTGCGCAGCACCGACAGCAGGCGCACACCAGCGCCGGGCGCAAACACATCAAACACCACAGCGGTAGCGCTGGACAGGCCAGCCACATAGCAGGCCGTCAAAAACCAGCCCGACAGGCCTAGCAAGGCCATGCCGCAACTCACGGTGGCAATGGCCAGCAAGCTGCCGTTGAGCAGGCGGCGGCGGTGCTTGGATTGCAGGAATATCTGCAGTACCGGGCGCAGTGCGTTCCAGCGGGTCATGCGATCTCCTTTTGTTCAGCGTCCACGGCCATCGGCGTACTGCCGTCCAGCGATACGACACGGTCCATCAATGCGGCGAGCAGCGGATCGTGCGTGGCGACGATGAGGGTGGCGCCGCGTGCAGCCAGAGCCAGCAGGCTTTCGCGCACAAAAGTGGCGGTTTCGGCATCGAGATGGGCAGTGGGCTCGTCCGCCAGAATCAGCGCGCAATGGGGATGCACGGCAGCGCGGGCCAGCGTCAGCCGCAGGGCTTCGCCGCCCGACAAGCCCAGGCCACCGTCGCCAATGACGGCATTGCCGCGCTGGCGCAGCACATCGCCCAGGGCCACCGAATCGATGGCGGCTTGCACATGAGACTCTGCAATGGCGCGGCCGAGGCGGATGTTTTCCTTCAGGCTGGCGGCAAACAGGTGAGGCTTTTGCGACACCCAGGCCATGCTGGCGCGCAGCGCGTTGGCGTGTTCGTCGTCCATGGCTTGGCCTGCCACCCGAATCTGGCCGGCAGTGGGTGCAGCCAAGCCGGCGATCAGCGCCATGACGGTGGATTTGCCACTGCCGCTGGAGCCCCAGAGCGCCACTCTTTCGCCGGCGGCGATGCGGATGTCCAAATCTTCGACGACCAGCGGCAAGCGGCTGTTGTAACGGTAGCTGATGCCTTCGAGCTCTACCGTGCAGGCGGCCGTGGCTTGTTCAGCGACCGATGCCTCGGCGCTGCCGACAAAATGCTTGCCCGGAGCTTGCAAGCTTTGCAGAGCGGCTTCTCCGGCTACGCCAGCGGCCTTGTCGTGCCAGACGGCCGACAGTTCGCGCAGCGGTTCAAAAAAGGCGGGCGACAGCAGCAAAACCCACATGGCTTGCGCCAGGCTGAGTTGGCCGCCCCAGCTGCCAAACGGCAGTTGGCCGAGCAGGTGAAAGCCCACGTAGACGGCGACCAAGGCCACGCCCAGCGCAGAAAACAGCTCCAGCACGGCGGACGACAGGAAGGCGATTTTCAGCACCGCCATGGTGTTGTTGCGCAGCAAATCGGCGGTGCGGGCCAGTTGTTCGGTGACTTGGGCGACGCCGCCCAGGCCGCGAATGCTGGCCAGGCCTTGGATGCGGTCCAGCAGAAACTGGTTGAGCTCGCCAATCTGGTGCAGGTGCTGGCGGCTGGCTGCTTCGGCGCGCCAACCTACCAGGGCCATGAAAAGAGGAATCAGTGGCGCTGCCACCAGCAGCACCAAGGCGGCCACCCACGAGTACCAAGCCACACCCAGCAAGATAAACAGCGGCACCACCATCACCTTGGTGCGGGCAGTGGTGTAACGGGCGTGGTATGGGGTGATCGGGTCGGATTGTTCGTTGAGCACGCTGGCCACCGTGCCGGCGGCGGGGCGCTCGGCATCGAGCGGCGAGCGTTGCGCCAGGGCCGCCAAGGCTTGCATGCGCAGCGCTTGGGTATAAGCGCGGGCGCTGGCGAACGAGCGGCGAATACCTGCGGCTTCCAGTCCGGAGCGCACGAGGCCGAGCAGCACAAAGGCCACGGCCGCTTGCACCAGATCGGCGAATGGGCGGCCGGCTTGCACGGCCGCAATCGACCAGGCGATCAGCGCAGCCTGCGGCAACCACACCAGCGTCGCTGCCACCTGCAACCACGCACCGGCCCGCGAAGGGCGTGCCAAAGCACATCCCTCGGGGAGCTGGGTGGTGGAGTGGTGAAGGACGCGCATGGAATGGAGTTTTTCAATTTTCAGAAAAGTTTGAAAGTATTGTAACTCGTGATTGTTGCGTTGCACAACCATAGCCGGGGAGGCAGCCGCGCTGCGGGCTGCTGCTGTTACAAAAACAGGCTGTTTTGTTGTGCGATGGTGTTGTGCTTGGCCTGCGGTGGGGATGCGCGTGAATGCAGGCCGAATTCTGGCGGGCTGAGATTCAGTAGACCTTGCTGTAAGTCAAGAGTCTTGCGGGTTGACCCGGGTTGTGCGTAATAACCACGGAATAAGGCCCTGAGGCTTGGACAAGCGCAAGCTAAGGCTGTCGCTGAGCGCCCGCTGCGCTCGCGTTGTTTTAATGACGAAAGGCGTAGCCGGTAGCAGACGCTGATGCTGCGCCCAGGTTGGGCGCGCCAAAAGAAAACGGCCAGATTGCCTGGCCGTTGTGGGAGAGGGGTGCGCTGTCAGAACTGGTAGCTGGCGCTCAGGCCAGTGCTCCAGTTGCGGCCGGGCGCGCCTTCGTAGTAGCGGCTGTTGCCGTCGTTGACGATGACCGAGCCCACGTACTTCCGGTCAAACAGGTTGTCTACGCGGGCAAAGGCGTTCAGCGTCCACGGGCCGATGTTTTTGCGCCACCCCAGGCTGGCGCCTGCAATGGTGTAGCCCGGCGCGGTGGCGCTGTTGGCGTCGTTCACAAATACCTTGCTGGCATGTTCGGCCGAGATGCCGGCGCGCCATTCGGGGCTGATCTGGTAATCGAGCGCGGCAAACAACTGGTGCTTGGACAGGCCGGGCAACTGGTTGCCCACGGCGGCATTGCCCGATGCCTGGCGGAACGAGGCATCCAGGTAGGTGTAGGCGGCGCGCACTTGCCACTGGCGGGCAATGCGCAAATCGGCCTGCAGCTCGGCGCCACGGCGGCGGGTTTTGCCGGCGTTGCGGTAGCTGGTACGGCCGTTGTCGCTGCCGGCGCTGACGATTTCGTCGCTGGTGTTCGACTGGAACAGCGCCGCGCTGTAGCTGCCTTGCACGGTGCCCGACAGGCGCTGCCGCCAGCCCAGCTCGTACTGCGTGCTGACGCTGGGTTGCAAGCCCAGGTTCAGGCCGCCAATGCCGTCGGGGCGGTAAGACAGTTCGGTAAAGGTGGGCGTCTCAAAACCACGGCCCACGCTGGCGTAGACAGTCTGGGTGTCGCTGAGCTGGTGGGCGAGCGACACCACGGGCAAGGCCTTGCGGTGCGTGACATCGCCCGAATCATCGGGATTGCCTTCGGTGATGTAGCGGTCGCGCGATTCGAATTTGACGTTGCTGTAGCGCAGGCCGGTGTCCAGGCTCCAGCGCGGGGCCAACTGCCAGCTCGCTTGCACATAGGGATCGACATTGGTGACGGTGTTCTTCTCGTCGCGGCGCAGCGCGCCCTTTACGCCCAGCGTGCTGCCGCTGTAGTTGTTGTAGCCTTTGCGGTTTTCTCGCATCGAATCCACAGCCAAACCGGCGGTGACGGTAACTGGCAGCGGCGCATCCGTGAACTTGCCCGTCCAGCGTGCGTCCACGCCGCCGTAATCGCGCGACATGTCGATCACCGCGCCAGCGTGGCCCGCTGCGGCTTGTGTGGCCACCGGGATGGATTGGTACTGCTCCATGCTGCGGCTGCCACCGTAGGCGGTGATGGCGATGCTGTTGCTGCCGTCCAGACGGCGCTCGTAAGTGGCGCCTACCTGGCTTTGCTCCAGCGATTTGCGGGTGTTGAACTTCTCAGCCACCGCTTCGCCCGTGTCGCCACGGTACGAGGCACGGCGCGGGTCGGCTTGCCATTGCGCCCAGGTCAGACCTTGCGGGTCTTGGGCATCGACGTTCATGGTGTTGGCCACGATGGTGAGGCGTGCGTCGTCGCCGATTTTGGTGGAGATTTTGGCGTTGGCGATGTTGCGGTCGGCGGCGCTGTGGTCGCGGTAGCCGTCGGTCAGGAAGCGGCTGCTGCTGAGTACGTAGCTGATGCCGCTGTCCGTCTGGCCACTGGCCTTGGCCGAGATGCGCTTTTGGCCGTTGCTGCCAACAGCAAAGCCGCCTTCCACCGAGGGCCGGCCTTCGGGCGTTTCTGTATAGGCGCTGACCACGCCACCTGCCGAGTTGCCGTACAGGGCCGAGTACGGGCCGCGCAGCACTTCGACACGCTCCAGGCTGGCGATGTCGATGTGCGAGAGCGCGCCCTGGCCGTCAGGCATGGTGGCCGGGATGCCGTCCACATACAGGCGAATGCCGCGCACGCCAAAAGTGGAGCGGGCGCCGTAGCCGCGCATCGACAACTGCAAGTCTTGCGCATAGTTCTGGCGGTTGCGCAGTTGCAAGCCGGGCACGCCGCCCAGGCTTTCGCTGAGGTTCACCTGCAGCTGGCGATCGCGCATTTGCTCGCCATCGACCACGGTGGCCGATGCGGGCAGCGCCTGCAGGCTGGGCGCGCCAGCGGCAGAGCGCACTTCCACGGTGCCGAGGGTGACGTCGGCGCTGTCTTTGTCTTGGGCGTTGGCCGCGGTTGCAGCCGTTTGGGCCGAGGCCGATGCGGCAGCCAGGGCGTAGCCACCGGCCAGCAGGGCCATGCTGCGGGCGATGGGGGTGAGGCGGTAGGTTTTCATTTTGTTGTCAGTTCCGTCGGAGCGCGTGGTCCGTATGAGTCAGCAACCGCAGCATGGCTGGCTAGCCGCAGTTGCTGGCTGATAAAGAACAGGAAAAAAGCGCAAGCCCCGCCAGGAACCCGGTTCCCGGCGGGGCGCGCAGTGGCGGAGGGGCGTCACTGTACGCCGATTGCAAAAACTATTTCTTGGGCAGGGCGTATGCGATCACGTAGTCGCCCTTGTCGGCCGTCATGCGGGCGCCGCCAGCCGACACCACCACAAACTGGCGACCCGATTCGGGCGACAGATAAGTCATGGGCGTAGCTTGTGCGCCCACGGGCAGGCGGCCCTTCCACAGTTCCTTGCCGCTTTGGTTGTCAAAAGCGCGCAGGTAGTAGTCTTGCGTGCCGGCGTAGAACGTCAGGCCGCCAGCGGTCGAGAACGGGCCCGAGAGCGAAGGCATGCCCACGGGCACCGGCAGGCCAAAGCGCACGCCATGCAGCTTGCTGTCTTCCACCGTGCCCAGTGGTACTTGCCAGGCAATTTGCTTGGACTGCATGTCGATGGCCGTCAGATTGCCCCACGAAGGCTGGTGGCAAGGCAGGCCCAGGAAGGAGTTGAACGCGCCGCGGATCGACTGGTAAGGCGTGCCTTCTTGCAGATGGCTGCCCCACGAGGCATTGGTGATGTCGTTCTTTTTCAGCTCGTCGAGCTTTTCCTTGGCGCCTTCTTGCGGGTGCAGGAAACCGATTTGCGGCATGACCATGTCGTTGACGATCAACAGGCCCGAGCGCTTGTCGTAGCTGTGGCCGCCCCAGTTGAAGCCGCCGTAGTAACCGGGGTAGATCAGCGTCATCTGCTCGGTCATCTTGGTGTAGGGGCCTTCATAGCGCAGTTGCTTGAACTGGATGCGGCAGTACAGCTGGTCAAACATGGTGGCGCCCCACATGTCTTTTTCGGCCAGCTCCATCTTGGCCACCTGCGGCATGCCGGCAGACCAGGGCTGGGTGGGCGAGGCGGGTGCGTCACCCTGCATCGTGGTTTGCGGTGCCGGGCGTTCTTCCACATTGGCCAGTGGCTGGCCGTTGCTGCGGTCCAGCAAGAACAGCTGGTGGGTCTTGGTGGCCAGCACCAGGCCGGGTTTGGTCGTGCCGTCGCCATTAGGCACATCCACCAGCGTGGGTGGCGTGCCGTTGTCGTAATCCCAGGTGTCCATGCGCAGCGACTGGAAGTGCCAGGCTTCACGGCCGCTGTCGGCCTTGAGCGCGACCACGGTGGTGGAGTACTTGTTCATGTCTTCGGTGCGGTGTGCGCCCCAGAAATCCGGCGTGGCGTTGCCCAAAGGCAGATAGATCAGGCCCAGCTTGTCGTCATAGGCGCCGCTCGACCAGAAGTTGGGCGTGCCGTTGGTGTAGGTCTTGCCGTCTTCGGGCAACTTGGTGATCGAGGCATTGCCCAGGTCCCAGGCCCATTCCAGCGAGCCGTCTTTCAGGCTGAAGGCACGCACCACGCCAGAGGGCTGGTTGGTTTTCTTGCCGTCCCAGACCCAGCCGCCGATGATCACGCGATCGCCCGCCACCAGGGGCTGCGAGGTGGGCATGTAGTAAAAGTCGGGGTACTCGCCCATGCCCTTGCTCAGGTCGGTATAGCCTTTGCCGGTGTCGCCAAAGCTTTGGCAAACCTCGCCGGTCTTGGCGTCCAGCGCCCACAGGCGCCCTTGCTTGTCGCTGGTGATGATGCGGGCTTCGCAGGCCTGGGGTTCGCTGCCATTGCTTTTGGCGGCTTTGAACTCGGGCAGCTCGTAGTAGGCCACGCCACGGCAGCGGCTCCACCACTTGTTTTCCTTGGGTTGGGGGTCAAACACCCACTTTTCAGCACCGGTTTCGGCGTTCAGCGCGATCACCTTGTTCTGGGGCGTGCACAGGTAGACGGAGTCGCCCACCTGGATAGGCGTGTTCTGGTCTTCGTTGCCGCCGCCGGTCTGGGCGCCGGTGCGGTAAGTCCAGGCCACTTCCAGCTGGTTCACGTTCTCGGGCTTGATCTGGTCAAACGGGGCAAAACGCGTGCTGTCTGCATCTCGGCCATATTGGGTCCAGCGGTTGGCTTCGCTCTTGGCATCGCTCACCACGGGGAAGTCTTTGGCTGGTGCGCCCAGTTTCGCATTGTTCTCGACGGTGCCGTGCGGCGTCAGCAGCGAAGCAGCACCGGCCAGCAGCACCAGTGCTTGCAACAAAGCGCCAGGCAAGGCGATCTTGCTGCTGCCACGGCTGAGGCTGCGCAGAGCCAGCGCGGCGATCAGGCCCAACACCAGCACCGGTGCCAGGCGAGGCACCAGGCCCCAGAAGCTGGTGCCGACCTCGGCCAGCGCCCACAGCGCGGTACCGATGACGACCAGCAGGTACAGCGCGCCGCCCAGCGCCTTGGCGCGCAGCAGCAGCACGCCGGACGCCAGGGTCACCACACCGGCGATCAGGTAGTACCAGGAGCCGCCCAGCGTTGCCAGACGCACGCCGCCGATGGCCAGCGCCAGGCCCACCAGGGCCAGCACCACACCAAATGCACGAGGCCACCACGGGCTGCGCGCGTTGTTGTCAGGGTTTGACATATTGTTTCCATTGATGAATATGGTTGCATAGTAAACAAAATGCCAAGCACTCTTGTATAAGACTGAATATGTCCTTACATGGCTGGAGGGTGTTTACCCTTAATGCTGTTTTATTGAATTTCAGTAAATCCTGAAATTTTAAAAAGATTCTGAATTGGCTGTGAGAACAGCAGCTTGCATGTGGGAAATACGTATGGCAGCTGTATGGTGCTGCGAGTATTTGCTGGCGGTTTTTTCCTGCATCAGGCGCCGAGGGCTTTATGCGCTGAGTTGCTGCAGATAATCATGCCAGGGCTGAGTTAATCCGGCATATGCTCAAACCATAAGAGAGAAAGCCGCCAGCCATGCGTTTGGAGCGGTTTGGGGAGGCAAAGGACAGGCGCAGGCGGGCCAGATTCAAGCCGCCACACTTGGCGCTGGCGCTGGCGCTGGCGCAGAACTCTCCCGCTGCTCCAATTTCAGCAGCACGCCCTGAATATGGCTGCGCAGCGCGTACAGCTCGTCGGCATAAGACAGCGGCACGCTCACCCGCTCGACCTTGTGCGCCAGCTCGCTCAGCTCCTTGCGAATGCTGGCCAGGTCGGCCTGGGGCTCTTCCATCTCATACTCGATAGCGCGCAGCCGACCATACCACTTGAACACGCGCGAGCGTACGCGGAACTGGTAGAGCGGCGGCACGATGCGCGACAGCGGCAGCAGCACCGCAATCAGCACACCGAGCACCAGCCACATGCGCTCGATCAGGTTGGCCAGCCAAAACGGCACGTAGCGCTGCAGCCAGGGCGATGGCTCGTTGATGGCGCGTACGCCTTCCTGCGCCACCGGCAGCTCGCTGCTCTTGGTGTTGGGAAAATCGCGGGCGCGGTTGAACCAACCTGCATTGCTGTGGATGTTCTGCGAAGACTGGGCAAACAGCTGCTTGATGGCCGGGTGCGTATCGTCGCGCACGAGCAGCGAGGTGGTTGAGGCCAGCAGGTGCACATCGTCTGGCGGCACGTTGCCGGCCAAATCAACAATGCCGCGCGGCAGGGTGACTGGCGAGAGAAACTTGAACTTGCGGCCATAGGCCTCGTTCTGCGGAAAATCCATCAGCTGCACGCCTGGCGTCTGCAGCAGCATCTGCACCATCAGCGATTCGGGTGCGGAGACGAAAACCATGGCGTCGAGCTTGCCGGCCAGGAAATCCACCGTGGCCGGGGTTTCGGCCAGGTGCGTCAGCGTCAGCTGCTTGGGCGTGAGGTGGTTGGCTTCGAGCAGCTGATGGAACAGCGTGGGCACGCCGCTGCCGTTGGTGCCAACGTTCACGCGCCAGCCTGCCAGCTGCTTGAGGCTGCTGAGTTGCGGCTTTTTGTTGAGGCGCTGCACCGCGTCGCTCCGGTAGAACAGCCACACCGGCTCCACAAACAGCGCGCCCAGCGAGGTGAGGTTTTCCAGATCGTCTTCGGTCAGCGTGGCCGTGCCGCCTTGCACAAAGGCCAGGTCCACCTTGCCTTCGCGCAGCAGTTGCAGGTTGTTGAACGAGCCCTCGCTGGCTTCCAGATCGACGCGGATTTTGTTGCTGGCCAAGGCACTGCGGTACTGCTCGCCAAAACTGGCATAAGCGCTTTGCGCCGGGCCGGTGGCCAGTTTCACTTCGGTGGGCGGGTTGGGCTTGAGCCACCAATAGGCCAGCACCACCAACGCCACTGCGAGCACCACAAAAGGCCCGCCCGAGACCAGGGCGTCGCGGATATTGAGCACCAGGGTGACCAGGCTTTGGCGCAGTTGAAAGGCCTTGCGGCGCATGGCGGCGGAACGGTCACCCATGGAATTGGAGCTTGGTTGAAAAACGGCTTACTGTAAATCAGCGGCGCTTGGCAAATGCAAAGCAGCGTGATTTTCGCCTGCATCCAGTTGTAATCCCTGCGCGGCCAATACCGCCTGCAAGGTGGCTTGGGCCACGGCCTCGGCGGCCATGGTGGCCAGCACCATCATGCCGGGGTTGCGGCCCGCCAGGCCGGTGCCCAGGCAGAACAGCGTGTCGCCGTCCGACATGGTGTGCACCGGGTTGATGGCGCGCGCCAGCCCGTCGTGCCCGACGGTGGCAAGCCGGTTGGCCTGCACTTTGCTGATGCTGGCGTCGGTGGCGATAACGCCGATGGTAGTGTTGGTGCCGGCAAGCAAAGGTTTGGGCGCATCGCCACGCAGCAAGGCGCGGCGCGTATCCACCAGGGCTTTGCCGTCTGCGGTGCGGGCGCCGGCCACGACTTGCGCCGTATCGGGGTGGATCACATCGCCCAAGGCATTGCAGGCAATGATGGCGCCGACGGTGACACCATCGACGGTGACCGAGGCCGTGCCAATGCCGCCCTTCATGGCCCGCTGAATACCGAATATTTTGCCCACCGCCGCACCCGCACCCGCGCCCACATTGCCTTGGGCCGGCATGGCTGCGCTGGCGGCCTGGCAAGCGGCGTAACCGGCAGCGGCATCGGGCCGCACGCGCATATCGCCCAGCATCACATCAAACAGCACGGCGGCCGGCACGATGGGGACGCGGCCGACGGCAATGTCCAGGCCCACGCCTTGCTCTTCCAGCCAGCGCATGGCGCCGGTGGCTGCATCCAGGCCCCAGGCGCTGCCGCCCGCCAGCATGACGGCGTGTACGCGATCGACCAGGTTGGTGGGGTGCAGCAGGTCGGTCTCGCGTGTGCCGGGCGCTGCGCCGCGCACGTCAACGCCGCCTACGGCGCCGGCTTGGGCCAGAATGGCCGTGCAGCCGGTAGGGCGGCGCGGATCGGTAAAGTGGCCGACCTCGATGCCTTGCACCAGGGTGATCGAGCCGCTGGCGGGAAATGGGGATGCTGATGACGACATGGGCCGATTGTCGGCCAAGCAGGCCTGTGCCGCTGTCGCAAAAAACAAAGCGCTGTCAAACAAGTGTCTGACAGCGCTCGCCGGGGACCAACAGCCTGGGCTTACCCAGGCTCACAGGCTTAAGGCCGGATCACGATCTGCGGACTGATTACCACTTCGGGCCGCGCCGGGCGCGGTATCACCACTTGCGGCGGGGCTACATACACCGGTTGCGGTGGCGCCACGTACACGGGCTGTGGCTGCTGGTAGACCACGGGCCGCTCCCGGCACTTGCGCTTTTCCTTGTATTCGCCGTTTTTCTTCCACTTGCGCTCCACCTTGCACTGGCCGTCCCAGTATTCCTCTTTGTGGTCTTTGCGGTGGTGGCGATGGTGGTGGTCGTCGGCCCAGGCGCCGGCGCTCCAGCCGGCCAGGGCCAAGGGAAGGCAGAGTTGGGCAAGCAAACGGTTCATAAACAAATCTCGATCGTGGCGAAGAGCGCCAAGCTTAGCGTAGAAACTTGTATCAAAAGATGAGCAATGGTTGCTTGCTGCATCAGCGTTTCCACTGGTTTTGGCAATCGAATCAATGGTTTTGATTGACAGTTTTTACCAGGCCTTGAGAAGCAGCACCAAGCCAGAGGCAATGGCAAACAGTTGCACAAAAACACGCATCGCCTTGGCATTGATGCGCGTGTGCACAAAGCGGCTGGCCACGGCGCCTATGGCCAGGGCGGGCAGCAGTTCGATGGCGGCGTTCAGGTGCAGCATCTGCACTTTGCCCATGAAGAACAGAAACACCAGCGAGATCAGCTCGCCCACCAAAAAGCACAGCGCCAGTGTGGCGCGCATCTCGGCCGGCGGTCGGTGCTGGTAGGTCAGCGCCAAGGGCGGGCCGCCTATGCCGGTGGCGGTTTCGGTGACGCCGGTGATCAGGCCGGCGCAGACAAAGGCCAGCAAACCGGGCGCAAACGCGGGGATGAACCAGGTCACCGCCGCTGCCGCAATGGTGGAGACGCCTACGAACACCGCCAAAGCCTGCGCGCTGAGCAGCGCCAAAACCGCCAGGCCGCCAAAGGTGCCTATCAGTCGGCCAGCGCTGATCCAGGCCGCGCCGCGCCTGTCCAGCGCGTGGCGCTCGCGCCAGGCCACGTAGGCGTTGAGCGGCAGCATCAAGATCAGCACGCATACCGGCAGCAAGCTGGGGGCGAGCAGCGTCAGCACTGGCGCCACGATTAGCGCAAAACCCATGCCGCTGGCGCCTTGCACGAACGAGCCCGCCAGCACGGCCAGCGAGGCCAGCAACCATTCCTGGCCGCTCATGCCAGATCGCTCCGGGCCGGGTACACGCTGTTACCTGCTACGGTGCGGGCGCGGTGTGCGTCTGCCGTGGGGTGCAGGCGTTGAACGGGCGCTTGGGCAATGGCGGCGTGGGCTTTGCTGGCAACTTCGCGCATCAGCTGGCGGGCATCCCAATCGACCGGCCAGCCTTTGAACAGACGCAGTTGGCCATCGACAAAGCTGGCAACAATCTGGTCGCGCTGGGCCAGGCGTACCAGGTCCCAGGTGATGTCGACGCTGGTGCACAGCTCGGGCGTGTCCACATCAACGAGCAAAAAGTCCGCCTGTTTGCCTACGGCGATTTCGCCAATGCGCTTGCCCAGGCCAATCGCGCGTGCGCCTTCATGCGTGGCATGGTTCAGCCAGGTCCAGCCGGCGCCGGCCGAGGTGTCGCCCGCAGCCATGGCAAAGGCGAGCTTTTGCGCGGCTTCGGCCGCGTCCATCAGGCGGAAAGCATCGCTGCGCGTGGCGTCGGTGCCCAGCGCAAAACGAATGCCCAGCTCCGCCATGAGCCCGGCCGGGGCCACTGCATTGCCTTTCCAGGCGCTGGCCACCGGGTTGTAGCTGACGGCGGTGTCGCTGCGCTGCAGCAGCGCCAACTCGGCCGGCATCAGCAAGGTGGCGTGCGCAATCAGCGTTTGCGGGCCGAGTGCGCCCACGCTGGCCAAATGCTCCAGTGGGCGCATGCCGCGTGCCACCACCGAGCGCTCGACCGATGCCAGGTGCTCGTTCACATGGGTCTGGAAGATGATGCCCGCCTCGGCGCAGCGCCGCGCCACGGCGTGCAGCATCTCGTCCGAAGCCACTTCGGGCAGCGATACCGCCAGCGACGGGTGAACCAGCGCGTGGCTGGCGTAATCGGCCATAAAGCGGTCCGCCAATTGCAGCGTGGCCTGGCGTTGCTCGGGCGTGCTCTGGTTGCCGCCGTCGTTGCAGATGATGCCCAGCACGCAGCGCAAGCCAGCTTCGCTGGTGGCGTTGGCCACGGCGCTGATCTCGCCCTTGGCGCGGGTGCCGGCATCGCACACGGTGGTAAAGCCGCCGCGCAGCGATTCGAGCGCGGCCAGCTTGGCGCTTTGGTAGACGAACTCGTCGTCTAGGCTGGCCTCCAGCGGCACCCAGACGCGGCGGAAAATTTCCGAAGGCTCACCATAAGCCAGCGATTTGCCGAACGACTGCGTCAGGTGGTGGTGGCCGTCGATCATGCCCGGCATCAGCAGTTGGCCGGGCAAAGCCAGCGCCGGGATATGCGCATAGCGCTGGCCCAGCAGGGCGCGCGGGCCTACATCTTGGAAGCGGCCGTTTTGCACCAGCACGGCGTAGTCGCTGACCATGCCGGTTTTGAGCAGCACATATTGCGGGTGCAGCAGCAGCGTTTCGGCTTGCAGCTGCGCGGGGTGGATATCGGAATGCATCATGCTTGTTGCGAGGCCTCGCTGCTGCCAGCGCGGCCCATGTTGAAGGCGATGTTCAGCACCACGGCGGTGATGGCGCCCATGGCCAGGCCGTTGCCCAGAATGGGTTGCAATGCTTTGGGAAATTGGCTGTAAAAGCCCGGCACCAGAATCGGCAGCAGGCCCATGGTGAGCGCGCCGGCCAGCACATACATGTTGCCGCGCTGGTGCAGATCGACCTTGCGCAGCATGTCGATGCCGATGGTGCCGATGATGGCAAAAATGATGATCGCGGTAGCGCTGACCACCGATGCCGGGATCGCATTGGCCAGGCGGCCCAGCGGTGCCAGCACGGCCACAATCGCCAGCATCAGCCCGGCAACGGCAGTCACATAGCGCGAGCGTACTTGCGTTGCGCGCACCAGGCCAATGTTCTCGCCACTGGTAATGATCATCGAGGTGCCCAGAAAGCCGCCGGCCAGCGACACCAGCGCATCGCCGCGCACGGTACGTGGCACCAGGGTGCGGGCGCTGTCTTTGCTGCCCACCATCTCGGCCACCGCCATGGTCTGGCCGGTGGCTTCGACCATCGAGATCACGCTGAAAACCAGCAGCGGCACGGTAGCCGCCAGGTCAAACTTGGGCGCGCCAAAAGGCAGGAGCGTGGGCAGGCTGAGCAGCGGCCCTTGCGCCACGGCGCTGAAATCGGTCTGGCCCAGCGCAGCGGCCAACAAGGTGCCGGCAATCAGGCCCAGCAACACGGCCAACTGGCTGCCCGTACCTTTGAGCCAGCGAGCAAACAGCAAGGTGAAAGCAATGGTGGCGAGCGCCAGGCCAATATGCATCAGGCTGGCAAAATCCGGCGTGCCGGGCTTGCCCACCACAATGCCGCCGTACACCTTGAGCAGGTTGATCGACACCAGCAGCAACAAGGTGCCGATCACTATCTTGGGGAAAAAGCGCAGCAGCCGGGTGAACAGCGGCAACACCAGAAAGTAGAACAGCGAGGTCAGAATCACCGCGCCGCTGGCGGTCTGCAAATCGCGGGCCTGGGCTATGCCCAAAAACATCACCACCGGCGCGCCGCCCGGCACCATCACAAACGGCAGCTTGGCGCCCATGCCGGCCGTGCCCAGCGATTGCAGGATTGCGCCCAGCCCGCAGAGCAAAAAGGTGGCGCTGATGAGGTTCACCGTCAGCTCGGCCGGCAGATCCAGCGCCTTGGCCACCAGAAAGACCGAGGTGATGGGCGCGGCCGCCATCACCAGTACATGCTGCAAGGCAAACAACAGCAGTTGGGGCAGAGGCAGCCTGGGGTCGGCTTCGGGAGCGGGGGAATCGGTCATGGCGCAGGGGATGAGCGGGGTTGCGGGTATCTCCCAAAACGATTTGGGCGAGAGGCCAGAAAAACCGCCAAGTGCTCAAACCAGAGCAGGCGGCGGTGTCAATGCAGGCCCCAAAACGTTTTGGTTGGGCTAAAGTATAGGGCATCGTGTTACACCTTGATGCCACTCGGACATGTGGCGTCTCTCCGCCATGCCCAGCTCACAGCCCGCGCCCAGCCGTGCCCGCGTCACCATTTCTGACGTGGCGCGTGCGGCAGGCGTCTCCGTCACCACCGTCTCGCACTCGCTCAACGGCCGTGGCCAGGTCGACCCGGCAACGCGCCAGCGCGTGCAAGAGGCTGCGGCTGCGCTCGATTACCGGCCCAACCGCCACGCGCAGCGCTTGCGCGGCGGCGGCACGCGCATGGTGGCGCTTATGACGTCCATGCCTTTTGCGGTGGCAGGCGGCGCATCGCGCCTGGGTTTTTTGATGGAAGTGGCCTCGGTAGCAGCTGCTGCAGCGCTGGAGCGCGGCCTGGCCATGGTGTTGGTGCCGCCACTGGAGTCGGGCGCTTCGCCGCTCAGTTTTTTGGATGTAGACGGCGCCTTGCTGATCGAACCTTCGGCAGACGACCGCCAGTTGGCTGATCTGACGGCTCGCGGTCTGCCCGTGGTATCGATAGGCAAGCCCGGCGGAACGGCCTACGCGCAGGTGCCGTACGTCGACCTGTGCTCGGCAGCCACGGCGCGTTTGCTGCTGGAGCATCTGCGGGCGCAGGGCGCCAGGCATATTGCTTTGGTATTGGGCGCGGCCGAGCGCACTTCGTATGCCGAAACCGCTGCCGCTTATGCGCAGATGGCGCAAGCCACTGGCATGGAACCCATCACCATGCGCGTGGATGAAAGCGAAGGCGAAGCCGGCGGCTGGCGTGCCGCGCAAAGCCTGCTCAGCGCACACCCGCAGATCGACGCCATGCTGGTGCTGGTTGACGTGCTGGCCGTGGGCGTAGCGCAGTATTTGCAACAAGCGGGCCTGCGCGTGCCGCAAGACGTGATGCTGGCCACCCGCTACGACGGACTGCGCGCCCGCACCTGCGAGCCGCCTTTGACCGCCGTGAATCTGCACCTCGAAGAAGTAGCTCGCCAGGCCATCGAGCTGCTGCTGGCGCGGCTCGATGGCGACACCAGCCAATCCATGCTGCCAGGGCCTGAGCCGACCGTGGTGGTGCGCGAGGCGACCGAGCGCCGCGCCGCAATCTGAAACACATATATCGTTTGCAACCGACCTGAGTCCACGACGCTATCCCGTTCTTCGTTTCTCGCCAGATACAAAAAACCCGCTGCGCAACCATGTTGCGAGCGGGTTGTGCGGTAAAGCAGCTGCCGTATTAAGCGTCTACTGTGCGCTGTTCTTGCTCACCCAAGCCAGCAATCCCCAGACGCATGGTCTGGCCCGCCTTCAGGTAAACCGGCACAGGTTTGATGCCCAGGCCAACGCCAGGCGGCGTGCCGGTGGAGATCACGTCGCCCGGTTGCAGGCTCATGCAGCGGCTCAGGTAGGCGATGATTTGCGCCACCGTGAAAATCATCGTCTTGGTGTTGCCGTTCTGGAAGCGCTTGCCGTCCACATCCAGCCACATGGCCAGGTTTTGCGGGTCTGGCACTTCGTCGCGGGTGACCAGCCAGGGGCCGATCGGGCCAAAGGTGTCAAAGCCCTTGCCCTTGTCCCAGGTGCCGCCACGCTCGATCTGCCATTCGCGCTCGGACACGTCGTTCACCACGCAGTAGCCGGCCACATGGTCCAGCGCCTCGGCTTCGCTGATGTACTTGGCGCTTTTGCCGATGACCACGCCCAGCTCCACTTCCCAGTCGGTCTTGGTGGAGCCGCGGGGGATTTCGACGTTGTCGTTGGGGCCGCAGATGGCGCTGGTCCATTTGTTGAACACCACCGGCTCGGTGGGGATGGCAGCACCCGATTCGGCAGCGTGGTCGGCGTAGTTCAGGCCGATGCAGATGAACTTGCCCACGCGGCCCACGCAAGGGCCGATGCGCGGGTTGCCGCCCACCAGCGGCAGAGAGTTCGGGTCGATGGTGCGCAGTTTGGCCAGAGCGGCGTCGCTCAGGCTGTCGCCGTTGATGTCGGCCACCTGGCCAGAGAGGTCGCGCAACTGGCCGTTGGCGTCGAGCAAACCGGGTTTTTCCTGGCCCACAGGGCCGTAGCGCAGCAGTTTCATGCAATCTCCAATATCAAAGGTTCAGGGCTGAGTCGATAACCAGCTTCTCAGTCTATGCAAGTCGTTGCTGCGCGGCTGTCGCGCAGCCATCGCCATCAGGCGGCCCAGCCGCCGTCGATCACGTGTGCCTGGCCGGTGGTAAAGCCTGCATCGTCCGATGCAAGATAGGCCACCAGCGCAGCAATTTCTTCGGGCTTGCCCACGCGGCCCATGGGCTGGCGGGCGATGAAGGCGGCGCGCACTTCTTCTACCGATCGGCCTTCGTTCTGTGCCTGTGTGCTGATGCGCTGCGCCAGCGAAGGCGAATCCACCGTGCCGGGGCAGATGGCGTTGCAGCGCACGCCCTTGGTGCAGTAGTCGGCGGCGATGGCTTTGGTCATGCCGATGACCGCTGCTTTCGAGGCGCTGTAGGCAAAGCGGTTGGGCACGCCTTTGATGCTGGAGGCCGCCGACGACATGTTGATGATGCTGCCCGCGCCTTTTTCCAGCATGCCGGGCAGAAAGGTGCGGATCGTGCGGTACATGGCCTTGACGTTCAGGTCGAAGGCAAAGTCCCAATCCGCCTCGCTGCATTCGAGGATGGAGCCCGCATGCACAAAGCCGGCGCAGTTGAAGAGAATGTCGACCGGCCCGATCTCGGCGGCCAGTGCCTGCACTTGCACGTTGTCCAGCACATCGAGGCGGCGCACTTCCAGGCCGCTGCCGGCCAGGGACTCCACATGGATGTCGGTGGCGATCACGCGCGCACCTTCGGCGGCCAGGCGTTCAGCGCTGGCGCGACCAATGCCTTGGGCGGCAGCGGTGACGAGGGCGACCTTGCCGGCCAGGCGTTGGGAAACCAGGGAAGAGCTCATGCAAAGATTCCTGCGAAGGGTGGAGGGAGGCGGGCAGGGCGTGCCACACCTGTTGCTAAGCGGAGCAGGTGGTCGGATGACTACCGCTGGGTGGCCGCCAGTGTTCCATGAAAATTGCAGGTTTTATATCTGGTAAACCCTTGTTTTTTCTGAAATGAAAGTTTTGATTGGAAAAAATCGGAACACCGTTCTAAAAATCTTTCGGCTTCTCTATACTTGTCCGACTTCTTGGTGCGCTGGCCTGGCCAGCCCAAGATCTGCAGCAACCACAGGATACCCATGAGCGAGAGCAGCAAGACAGCCTTCCATCCTTTTGACCTGAGCGGGCGCGTAGCGCTGGTGACCGGCTGCAATACCGGTATTGGCGCCGGCATTGCGCTGGCGTTGGCGCAGGCCGGGGCCGATATCGTGGGCGTCAACCGCAGCGAGCCTGCCGAGACCGCGGCGCAAGTGCGTGCTTTGGGGCGGCGTTTTGTGGCGGTGCAGGCCGATTTGTCGGTGCCAGCAGTGGCCGCCGATGTGCTGCGCCAGGCGGTGGAGGGTGCGGGCTTTGTCGATGTGCTGGTGAACAATGCCGGCATCATTCGCCGCGCCGATGCGCTGGATTTCAGCGAGGAGGACTGGGATGCGGTGATGAACACCAACCTCAAGACCTTGTTCTTTTTGTCGCAAGCGGTGGCGCGCCACATGCTGGAGCGGGGCGCGCAGCAAGGCGCGGCCTGGCGCGGCGGCAAGATCATCAATATCGCCTCGCTGTTGTCTTTTCAGGGCGGCATCCGCGTGCCTTCGTACACGGCGGCCAAATCCGGCGTGCTGGGGCTGACGCGTTTGCTGGCCAACGAATGGGCGGCCAAGGGTATCAATGTCAATGCCATCGCGCCCGGTTATATCGAGACCAACAACACCGAGGCGCTGCGCCAAGACCCGGCGCGCATGCGCGAGCTGCTGGGCCGTATTCCGGCCGGCCATTTTGGCCAGCCCGCCGATCTGGGCGGGGCAGCGGTGTTTCTCGCTTCTTCGGCGGCCAACTACGTGCATGGCCACACGCTGGCCGTCGATGGCGGCTGGTTGGCCCGATAATTGGCGCTTTCAGCCCAGCCAGAGGACAGCACGATGAGCGAAACCGGCGCAGCGCTGGACAAGGCCGATACCGTAGCCGCGGTGGAGAAGGCGTTCGCCATTCTCGAATGCTTGGGCAACCAGCGCGATATCAGTGTGACCGCGATTGCGCAGCAGCTGTCGCTGTCCAAATCGTCGGTGCATCGCTTGCTGCAAACCCTCAAGGCGCTGGGCTATGTGGCGCAAGACGGCGATTCGGAGCTGTACCGCGCTACCTTGCGCCTGTTTGCTTTGGGCGGCAAGGTTTTGGAGAACACCGATCTGGTGCACGAAGCAGACGAGGAAATGCGCGCCCTGGGTGAGCTGACGCGCGAGACCATCCACCTGGGCGCGCTCGATGAAGACGCCATCATCTACATCCACAAAATCGATTCCGATTTCGGCCTGCGCATGCAGTCGCGCATTGGCCGGCGCAAGCCTTTGCACAGCACGGCGATTGGCAAGGTACTGCTGGCGCACATGGCGCCAGACAAGGCACGCGCCTTGCTGCAATCTCAGCCCTTGAAGATTTTTACGCCGCAGACCTTGAGCAGCGTGGAAGCAGTGATGGAGCTGCTGCCACGCGTGTGGAAGCACGGTTTGGCCGAAGACAACGAAGAGGCCGAACCCGGCCTGCGCTGCATGGCCGTGCCGGTGTACGACCGCTTTGGCAAAGTGCTGGCGGCGCTGTCGATATCTTTCCCGGTGATGCGCTGCGAGGCCGATACGCCCGAGCGCTATGGCGCACTGCTCAAGGCGGCAAGCCAGCGTATTTCGCTGCGCATGGGCTGCCCGCCCGAGCGCTTTGCCAGCGACGACACGCTCTGAGCTGGCACTTTCCTTTTTTGTTTGCTTTCAGCCTTGCCCCTGTTGCTGGCGCCACTGGCTCGGGCTGAGCTGGTGGCGGCTTTGGAACCAGCGGGTGAATGAGCTGTTCTCGGCAAAGCCGGCTTGCACGGCCACTTCGTTGATGCTCAACCGCGCATTGCTCAGACCGCGCTTGGCGGCGTGTGTGCGCACGTTGTCCAGGCACTGCTGGTAGCTGGTGCCCCGCTCTTCGAGCTGGCGCTGCAAGGCGCGCACGGTGCAGCCCATGGCTTGCGCCACCTGCGCCAGGCTGTGGCGGCCGTGCGGCAGCAGGGCGCGGATGGTGCGCTCCACCTGCTGCGCCATGCCGGGCTGGTGCTCGGGCGGGCGGAAGTTGTCCAGCAGAAAACGCGCATGCTGTTCCATGGCCTGGTCGTGCTGCTGGTGCGGGCGCTGCAGATCGTCGCGGCGCAGCACGATGCCGTCAAAATCTGCGCCAAACACCACGTCGCAGCCAAACACACGCCGGTGCTGGCTGCTGCTGGCAGGCGCGGCGTGGCTGAAGTGCACGCTGGCCGGCGCCCAGGCGCTGCCCAGCTGGTGCTTGCACAGGCTGAGCACGGCGGCCACGCCCAGCTCCACCGGGTGGCGGCCTGGGTCGCTGCGGCCGGTTTCCAGCTGCAGTTGCAGCATGGCCAGCTCGCCGTGCTGTACGGTTTCCACTGCCACGGTGCTGCTGAGCAGGTGCTGGTATTCCTTGAGCGTGCCCAGTAGTGCTTGCAAGCTGGCCTGGTGCTGCAGCGCCAGGCTGATGTGGCCAAAGTCCGACAAGCGCCAGCTCGCTCCCATCTGCAAGCCGATGGCGGCATGCGGTGTTTGTGCGGCCGATGCCTCCAGCAAGCCGGCAAAAGCGTTTTCGGGCACGCGCAGATCGGGGGAGACCAGGCAGCTTTGGTCCAGTCCGGCCTGGCGCAGCAGCGCATACGGGTCTTGGCCAAAGCTCTGGGCAACCTGGGAGAACTTGCTCAGGCTGACGCTGCGGATTTGCGGGGGAACAGTCACTGCGGGCATGGCAAACAAAGGCGAAGCGGGCAAGGGCAGTACCGGCGCAGGCGGGGCCTGGGGCACACGAAGCGCCTATGTTAGTGGCTGCTGCAAGGGCCTGGGAGCGCCAGGCTTGCGGGTTTTCCCGTGGTTGGCGGCTGCGTCGGGCCTGGGGGTTTGCCCGCATGCAGCGCTACTGGCTAATTCTGCGTCGTAATTTGTCAAGCTGCTTTGTCAAAGCTCCCTCGAAAATTTTTGTCATGACGCCGCGCCATTCGGGCAGCGGCCGCTGGACAACAGACAAAGGAGCCACGGTGGCAAAAGTAGTGCGATTCGATCAAACCGGCGGGCCCGAGGTTTTGTACCTCGACGAGATGGACGTAGGCCAGCCCGGTCCCGGCCAGGTGCGCCTGGCGCAAAAGGCGGTGGGCCTGAACTTTGCCGACACCTATTTCCGCAGCGGCATTTACCCGGTGCCGCTGCCCAGCGGCATGGGCGTGGAAGGCGCGGGCGTGGTGACGGCAGTGGGCGAAGGCGTCAGCAACGTGCAAGTGGGCGACCGCGTGACCTACACCGGTTTTACCAATACGCTGGGCGCATACAGCTCTGAGCGCCTGGTTCCGGCGGCGGCGCTGATCCGCATGCCGGACACGCTGGATTTCGAGGTAGCCGCCTGCATCACCATGCGCGGCCTGACCGCCGCTTATCTGATGCGCCGTATTTACGATTTTGTGCCTGGCCAGACCATCTTGCTGCATGCCGCCGCAGGCGGCGTGGGCCTGATCGTCACGCAATGGGCCAAGCTGCTGGGGCTGACGGTGATTGGCACCGTCTCCAGCGATGCCAAGGCCGAGATCGCTCGGGCACATGGTTGCGACCACGTCATCAACTACAGCCGCGAAGCCGTAGCACCCACGGTGCGTGCGCTGACCGACGGGCGTGGCGTTGATGTGGTGTTCGACAGCGTCGGCCGCGACACCTTCATGGCCTCGCTCGACTCGCTCAAGCGCCGTGGCCTGATGGTGTGTGTGGGCACGGCCTCGGGCACGATCGAGCCTTTCGATCCGCAGATTCTGGCGCGCAAGGGCTCGCTCTACCTCACCCGCCCGGCGCTGGCCGATTACATTGCCGACCCGGCCGAGAAACAGGCCTTGCTGGGCGAGCTGTTCGAGCATGTCGGCGCAGGCCGCATCCGTATCGACATCCAGAAGCGCTACGCGCTCGAAGAGGCGGCGCAGGCGCACCGCGATCTGGAATCGCGCCAGACGGTCGGCGCTTCGGTGTTTGTGGTGTAAGGAGAGCGAGTGATGAAAGTACAAAAACTGACCTGCACCATTGGTGCCGAAGTCTCGGGCGTGAGCCTGGGCGATGCCTCGCGCGACAGCGGCCTGGCCGAAGCCATCAAGCAATTGCTGCTGGAGCACAAGGTGCTGTTCTTCCACGACCAGCACATCAGCCGTGCCGAGCACGTGGGCTTTGCCCTCTATTTTGGCGATCTGGAAGACCACCCCGTGGCCGGCAGCGACCCGGACCACCCCGGCCTGGTGCAGATCTACCGCAGCGACAAGCGCGAGAACTACGAAAACACCTACCATACCGACGGCCAGTGGCGCGAGACGCCGGCCATGGGCTGTGTGTTGCGTTGTGTGGAAGCGCCCGAGGTGGGCGGCGACACGATCTGGGTGAACATGGTCGAGGCCTACCGCAACCTGCCCGATGAGATCAAGCAGAAAATCGACGGGCTCAAGGTCAAGTGCAGCATCGAGCACGGTTTTGGCGCGGTCATGCCCGAGGCGCAGCGCCTGGAGCTGGGCCGCAAGAACCCGATGGTTGAGCACCCGGTGGTGCGCACCCACCCCGAGACGGGCGAGAAAATTCTCTACGTCTGCAGCTTTGCCACGCACTTTGCCAACTACCACACGCCCGAGAACGTGCGTTATGGCCAGGACAAAACGCCTGGTGCCAGCCTGCTGCTGAACTACCTGATCAGCCAGGCCGCGATCCCCGAGTACCAGGTGCGCTTTCGCTGGCGCCCCAACAGCGTGGCCATGTGGGACAACCGCAGCACCCAGCACTACGCCGTGCAGGACTACTGGCCCGCGCCGCGCAAGATGGAGCGCGCCGCCATCGTGGGTGACCGCCCGTTCTAAGCCGCGCCCAGCCCCAGCGACCCGACAACAGGAGACAAACATGACCCCCGACCCACGCCGCAACTCCCTGCCTCAACCTCTGCGCCGCCAGCTCTGCACCGGCATGGCTGCCGCGCTCGGCACCGCCTTGCTGGCCCTGGCCGCGCCCGCCGCTCAGGCCCAGCAAAGCTGGACGAACAAACCCATCCGCCTGGTGGTGGGCGGCCCGGCCGGCGGCAATGCCGACTCTTTGGCCCGCCTGCTGGCCGAAGGCCTGCACCAGAAGCTGGGCAAGCCGGTGATCGTGGAATCCAAGGCCGGCGCTGCCGGTGCGCTGGCGGTGAACGACCTGGCCCAGAACGGCAAGGACGGCTCGACCTTCCTCGTCATCCAGGCGGGCATCGTCAGCGAAACCCCGCTGGCCTACAAGGTGCACTACCAGCCGTTCAAAGACCTCAAGCCGCTGGCCCAGCTGAGCCGCACCGGCCTGGTGCTGGTGGCCAACAAGGAGGTGCCGGTCAACAACCTGCAGCAGCTCACCAGCTGGGGCAAGGCGCAAAAAGACGGCGTCATGTTTGCCACCTATGCGCCCGGCATGCGCGGCCACACCTCGGGCATTGTGCTGGGCCAATTGCTGGGGCTGGAGATGAACCATGTGGCCTACAAAGGCTCACCCCCGGCGCTCACCGATCTGATGGGCGGCCATGTGCCGCTGATGATTGACGGGCTGACGACCTCGCTGCCGTTGATCAAGAACGGCAAGATCAAGGCGCTGGCGGTGAACTACCCGACGCGCATTACCGAGCTGCCCGATGTGCCCACCTTCAAGGAACTGGGCTACCCACGTCTGGCTGAGACCAGCTGGTTTGGCGTATGGGCGCGGCCTGACGCGCCGGCCGAAGCGCAGCAAGTGGTGCGCGATGTCTCGCTGCAATTCTTTGCGCAGCCGGAGGTTCAGAAAAAAGTGCGCGACATGGGCATGGAGCCCGCAGGCAAAGCCACGCCCGACGAGCTCAGCGCCGAGCTGAAAGTGGCCTACCAGGCCCAGGCCGAGGTGCTCAAAAGCATCAACTACCAGCCGCAATAAGGTGCGGAACAACCAGCGCTGAATAACCCGCGCTGAACACCATCGCAGGCGCAAGCCGCAGCCCAGGCGGCTGAGCGCGGCTGCACGGCCGCACCCACCAAAAACCAACAGCACAAAGCACAAGCCAGGCGACGACCTGGCCGGTGGGCTGCTGCGCGCCAGCGTGCCTGCAGGCCCGGATACCACCACCAAGAAGGAGACAAAAATGAACGCACCACAACGCTGGCTGGCCGCTGCCGCCTTGCTCAGCCCCTGGGCCGTGGCGCAGGCCCAGCCTGCCAGCAGCTCGCAACTGCAGATCTACGGCATTGTCGACATGGCCTTGTCGGCCTACCACGGCGAAGGCGCGGGCACGCGCAGCATGATCACCTCCAGCGGCAACCAGGCCAGCCGGGTCGGTTTTCGCGGCCTGGAAGACCTGGGCGGCGGCATGCAGGCCGGTTTTGATCTGGAGGCAGGCCTCAATGTCGACACCGGTGCCGGCCTGGGCACCAACACCAACAACCAGCCCAGTGGTGCGGTTGGTGGCGGCGGGCTCACCTTCAACCGCAAGTCCTACCTGTTTTGGCGCGGCGCTTTTGGCGAACTGCGCCTGGGGCGCGACTACACGCCCAGCTTCTGGAACACCTTTGTTTACGACCCGTACCGCGTAGGCGTAGGCATCAGCGGCCTCAGCATGCATGGCACTACGAGCACCGGCATCCGAGCCTCCAACAGCGTCGGCTACTACACGCCGGGCTGCAGCAGCTTCAGTTGCAAAGGGCCGTTCTTGCAGTTGATGGCTGCTTCTGGCGAAAACGCCAGCGGCAGCGAGAAAAGTGGCGACGGCAATTACTGGGGCTTCCGCGCCGGCTACGGCGCGCAGAACTGGGATGTGGCGCTGGCCAGCGGCAAAACCAAAAGCCGCGTGGCGGGCAGCTTCACGCAGACCAATATTGGCGCCTCCTACCTGTGGCAAGGCCACCGCCTGATGCTGCTGGCCGGCGAAAACCGCAGTGGCCAGGCCCAAACCAGCCTGGGTGGTGCCAACCGCGTGCGCTTTGCGCAAGTGGGCGGCTGGATCAAGGTGGGCAGCGGTGGCGACTACATCCCCACCAGCTACACCTACCTCAAACGCAACGACGCCCTGGGCAGCACCGCGCACAAATTGTCCATCGGCTTTGTGCACGCGCTCTCGCGCCGCACCGCCTTGTACGGCAACCTGGCGTACATCCACAACGGCGGCTCGCTGCAGCTGCCGGTCAGCTCCAGCGCCGAAATGGGGCCTACGCCAGTACCCGGCGGCGCGGCCTCGGGCTTCGACTTGGGCATTCGCCACAACTTTTGACAGCGGCCCACTGCGCCGAACCAGCCGCGCTGCCTGAGCAAAGGCTGGCGCTGCTGGCCGGCACCAGCGCCACGCGCTTTGCGTGGCATTTTTCTTTGGAGGAATGCAATGAATGAGACAACAGCAGCCACTTACCTGATCTTGCCCGGCCTGCGTGACCATGTAGCCGAGCACTGGCAAACCTTGCTGCAAGCCGAGCTGCCGGGCGCGCAAACCGTGCCACCGCTGGAGCAAGACAAACTCAGCCGCGCCGCCCGTGTGGAGGCCTTGCAGCGGGCCGTAGACGCCATCGACGGCCCCATCATCGTGGTGGCGCATAGCGCCGGCTGTATAACGCTGGTCCACTGGGCGCTGCAATACCCGCAGCATGCGCAGCGCATCCACGCGGCCTTGCTGGCAACGCCTTCCGACATGGAGCGGCCGCTGCCCGCAGGCTACCCGAGCCTGGAAGCGCTGGAGCAGGGCGGCTGGCTGCCCGTGCCGCGCACGCGCCTGCCTTTCCGCAGCCTGCTGGCGGCGAGCCGCAACGACGCGCTGGCCAGCTTCGAGCGCGTGCGCGAATACGCCCAAGATTGGGGCAGCGAGCTGGTAGACATAGGGAATGTCGGCCACCTCAACCCAGCCGCCGGCTACGGCCCTTGGGCGCAGGCGCATGGGTTGCTGGCGCGTTTGGGGTGATGGGTAGCACTTGCCTCTAGCAACGACAGAGGCAAAAAAACAGCTGGCGTGGAGCGATCCACTGCCAGCTGTTCTTATTTGGGCGTATCAGCTCAGTGCCGCATCACATACTCTTGCGCAAGAAGCCCTGGTTACCGCCGTTGCGGTTGGGGGCGAAGCCGTTGGCGGCCAAGCTTTCTTCGACGCTGTCGTAGAACACGCCGATCTTGCTGATGTCGCGCGCTTCTTGGGCGGTGGCGATGGGGCGGCCGAACTCGCGCGAGATGCGAACCAGCTGCTCGATCTGCGACACGGTGCTGGCTTTTTCGGTGCGTGTCTGGTTCCACAGGCAGTCTTCGGTGCCGCAGCGCACATGCAGGCCGGCGGCAATGCCCCACATGTTGACGGGCAGCACGTTGCGCACATTGCTCTCAACGGTGAGCACGGCGCCATCGGGCACGGCGCGCACAAAATTAGCCAGGCTGTAGAGGCTGGGCGTGTCCATGCCGCCGGCAATCGCCACCCAGTTCATCACCAGCGGGCCCATGTAGTGGCCGCGGCGCATCAGGCGCTCCACCGATTCAAAGCTGTTGAGGTTGTAGCACTGGAAAGCGCTCTGGATGCCGGCCTTGGTGAGGCGGCGCACGTGCTCTTCCACCCAGCCGGGCTGCGCGGGCACGGTCATTTCCTTATAGGCGTTGAACAGTGTGGGGTTGGCGCGCGAGGTACCGGCAAAATCGGCATCTTCGGCCTGGTCGGTCACGTTCATTTGCGAAGTGTTGACGGTGACCGTTACCTGGTCGGGCACGGGGTCGAGATCGGCCAGCATGTGGCGCGTGTCGTCGCTCAGCCACTTGGCGGCCTGGCCTTCGTTTTCGGGCGCGAAGCTGATCGATCCTCCTACCTGGATGATCATCTCGGGCACGGCCTTGCGCACGCCGGCTACCAGCTCGTTGAACTTGGACAGGCGCTTGCTGCCCTTGCCGTCGAGCTCGCGCACATGCAGGTGCAGCACGGTGGCGCCGGCGTTGTAGCAGTCCACTGCCTTTTGGATCTGCGCTTCCATGGTCACCGGAATGTCTTCGGGAAAGTCGGAGGGCAGCCAGCCGGGCGCGTAAGGCGCGGCGGTGATGATCAGCGGTTGCTGGTTTTCGGGGAACAAGTGGCCGTCGAGAAAGTTCATGTCGTGTCTCCTGGTAAGCGAAAAGACACTGGCCGATCCAGCTTTGCCACGGGTGCGGCGGCGCGGTTGCGCCAGTGTCATGGAGAGCGACTGTAGAAGCCGAAGCGGCAAGAGCGCTTGACCGATGGCGCGGAGAATTTGCCCATTTGCGTCGGCTCATGCGCAGAGAAGGCGAAAAAAAGCAGCTATTGAAAATAGCTGCTTGGCGGGATGGGGGAAGCAGGGCGCTCAGGGATTGCGCTGCGTGGTCTGGATCATCTTCATGGCGGAGGTGATCAGGCTGGAGACTTCGGTCATGTTGCTGGGCACCACCAAGGTGGTGGTGGCGTCGCTGGCCAGCTTGCCGTAGGCGCTGACGGCTTGTTCGGCGACTTTCAGCTGCACGGCTTGCTCTCCGCCGGGTTGGCGGATGGCGCTGGCGATGCGTTCCAGCGCCTGTGCGGTGGCGTCTGCCACGGCGGTGATGGAGGCGGCTTCGCCTTGCGCCTTGTTGATGGCGGCTTGTTTTTCACCTTCGGAGCGGGCGATGAAGGCTTCGCGCTCGCCGGTGGCGATGTTGATCTGCTCTTGGCGGCGGCCTTCGGAGGCGGCGATCAGGGCGCGCTTTTCGCGCTCGGCGGTGATTTGGGCTTGCATGGAGCGCAGAATTTCGGCGGGCGGCGTCAAATCCTTGATCTCGTAGCGCAGCACCTTCACGCCCCAGTTCAGCGCGGCTTCGTCGATGGCCGAGACCACTTGCGCGTTGATCATGTCGCGCTCTTCAAAGGTTTTATCCAGCTCCAGCTTGCCGATCACGCTGCGCAGCGAGGTCTGGGCCAGCTGCGTGACGGCCATGATGTAGTTGGACGAGCCGTAGCTGGCGCGCATCGGGTCGGTCACCTGGAAATACAGAATGCCGTCTACCTGCAGCTGCGTGTTGTCGCGCGTGATGCAGACCTGGCTGGGCACATCGAGCGGGATCTCTTTCAGGCTGTGCTTGTAGGCCACCTTGTCGATGAAGGGAATGATGAAGCGCGGGCCCGGTGCCAGCGTGCCGGCGTAGCGGCCCAGGCGCTCTTTCACCCAGGCGTGCTGTTGCGGCACGATCTTGACCGCCATGGCGACAAAGATCACGACGATGACAAAAATAATGATGGCAACTTCCATGCTTTCTCCTCGTTTTTGGGTATCCGGGTGCTGGCGCGGCTGGGGCAGGCGGCGCCGACGGGCCTTTGATTAAACCATGCAGGCTTGCGCCTGCAGTTTCAGCTGACGAGTGGCGTGACCATCAGGCGGTTGCCATCCATGCGCACCACCTGGTAGCGGCCATGGGCGGCTGGTTCAGCGCCCGGTTGCAGCACGGCCGTCCATTGCGCGCCGCGGTAGCGAATAGGTGCGGTGCCGTCGGCTTGCCAGGCTTCGATGCTTACTTGCTCGCCAATATCGAGGTGAATACTGCGGTCGCCCTGGGTGTTGTGAGGCACGCCGCGGCGTTTTTGCCGGATGTAGCAGGCCAGCACGGTGGCCGCGCTCACGACGGCTGCCACCACAAACTGCACGGCTTCGCCCGCACCCAGGTGGGCGGCCACCGCCGCGGCGGCCAGGCCGATGGCGACCATCAGCAAATACAAGGTGCCGGTGACCAGTTCTGCGATCACGGCAACCCCCGCCATCAACCACCAAATGCTTGAAAGTGCCATCTTGCTTCCCCCTATCAACCAGGCATTGTTGCTTGATTGTGCAATATCTCGATCAATTTTGCGGCAATTGACGCCGGATACATCAAGCGCCCTTTGAAATTCCGTACACTTCGCGCCTGTTTCGTCTGTTGTTAGCTTTGTTCATTGTGAGGCACCGCCCATGAAATTTCGCTTTCCCATCGTCATCATTGACGAGGATTTCCGTTCGGAAAACACTTCCGGTCTGAGCATCCGCGATCTGGCCCATGCGATCGAGGAGGAAGGCTTTGAAGTGCTGGGCGTTACCAGCTACGGCGATCTGAGCCAGTTTGCGCAGCAGCAAAGCCGGGCCAGCGCCTTTATTTTGTCGATCGACGACGAAGAGTTCCAGCTCGGCGGCGGCGACGATCCGATCGTGCACGACCTGCGCGACTTCATCACCGAAGTGCGCCGCAAGAACCCCGATGTGCCGATCTACATCTACGGTGAGACCAAGACCAGCCGCCACCTGCCCAACGACATTCTGCGCGAGCTCCATGGCTTCATCCACATGTTCGAGGACACGCCCGAGTTCGTGGCCAAGCACATCATCCGCGAGGCCAAGAACTACCTCGAAGGCATTCAGCCGCCTTTCTTCAAGGCCTTGCTCGATTACGCCGAAGACGGCTCCTACAGCTGGCACTGCCCCGGCCACAGCGGTGGCGTGGCTTTCTTGAAGAGCCCCATCGGCCAGATGTACCACCAGTTCTACGGTGAGAACATGCTGCGCGCCGACGTGTGCAACGCGGTCGAAGAGCTCGGCCAGCTGCTCGACCACAACGGCGCCATTGGCGAGAGCGAGCGCAATGCGGCCCGCATCTTCAATGCCGACCACTGCTTCTTCGTGACCAACGGCACCTCCACCTCGAACAAGATGGTGTGGCACCACACCGTTGCTCCGGGCGATGTGGTGGTGGTGGACCGCAACTGCCACAAGTCGATCCTGCACTCGATCATCATGACGGGTGCGATTCCGGTGTTCCTGAAGCCTACGCGCAACCACTTCGGCATCATCGGCCCGATCCACGAGAGCGAGTTCTCGCCCAAGACGATCGAGGCCAAGATTGCCGCCAATCCGCTGCTCAAGGGCGTGGACCCCAAGACCGTCAAGCCTCGCGTGCTGACGCTGACGCAGTCCACCTACGACGGCGTGCTCTACAACACCGAAACCATCAAGCAAAAGCTCGATGGCTATGTCGACAACCTGCACTTTGACGAAGCCTGGTTGCCGCACGCCGCCTTCCACCCCTTCTATGGCAGCTACCACGCCATGGGCAAGAAGCGCGCGCGCCCCAAGCATTCGGTGGTGTATGCCACGCAGTCGATCCACAAGCTGCTCGCCGGTATCAGCCAGGCTTCGCACGTGCTGGTGCAAGACAGCCAGACCCAGAAGCTCGACTTCAACCTGTTCAACGAGGCGTACCTGATGCACACCTCGACCAGCCCGCAGTACAGCATCATCGCCAGCTGCGACGTGGCTGCCGCAATGATGGAGCCGCCCGGCGGCACCGCGCTGGTGGAAGAGTCGATTGTCGAGGCGCTCGACTTCCGCCGAGCCATGCGCAAGGTGGAAGACGAGTTCGGCAAGAACGATTGGTGGTTCAAGGTCTGGGGCCCCGAAGAGCTGGCCGACGAAGGCATTGGCCGCGCCGATGACTGGATCATCCGCGGCAAGAAGAGCAAGAGCGGCAAGGCCAGCTCCAACAGCTGGCACGGCTTTGGCGAGCTGGCCGACGGCTTCAACATGCTCGACCCGATCAAGTCGACCATCGTCACGCCCGGCCTCAACCTCGACGGCAAGTTCGACAAGACCGGTATTCCCGCGTCCATCGTCACCAAATACCTGGCCGAGCACGGCGTGGTGGTGGAGAAGACGGGTCTGTACTCGTTCTTCATCATGTTCACCATCGGCATCACCAAGGGCCGCTGGAACACCATGCTGACCGCCTTGCAACAGTTCAAGGACGATTACGAGAAGAACCAGCCGATGTGGCGCATCTTGCCGGAGTTCAGCAAGCAGCACAAAGTGTATGAACGCATGGGCCTGCGCGACCTGTGCCAGCACGTGCACCAGCTCTACGCCAAGTACGACATTGCCCGCCTGACGACCGACATGTACCTGTCGGATCTGACGCCGGCCATGAAGCCTTCGGACGCCTACGCCCACATCGCTCGCCGCAAGACCGAGCGCGTGGAGATCGACAAGCTCGAAGGCCGCGTCACCGTGGGCCTGGTCACGCCTTACCCACCCGGCATTCCGCTGCTGATTCCGGGCGAAGTCTTCAACAAGAAGATTGTGGATTACCTGATTTTCGCCCGCGAGTTCTCCAAGCTCTGCCCCGGCTTTGAAACCGACATCCACGGCCTGGTGGAGCTGGTCGACGAAGACGGCGAAGTGCGCTACTACGCCGATTGCGTGGCGCTGAGCTCGGACGACAAGGCGGTGCAAACCCAGGTGGTGTCTGCGCCCGTGGCCGCTGCCAAAAAAGCGGCGCCGCTGCTGGCCAGCAAGGCCCCGCCCAAGTCGAGCAAGATCAAGACCGAAGCCGGCATGAAAAAAGCCCTGAAGGCCGAAAAGCCTGTGGGCGATGCCAGCGCCGGCATCGTCTCGCCCGTGGCCAAAACGCCCGAGGCCGCGCCTAAGGCGCGCAAGAGCACCAAGCCTCGTACGCCGAAGGTGTGATTGGGTTGAGCCAAGCTCTGGCTTGGCTGGCTTGAAGCAAAAGCAGCGCTGCGGTGCTGCTTTTTTATTGTTTGCAGCATCTGTTGCCAAACCGACCAGCCATTGCAAGCGAATCAGTTCAACGCCGGTTAGAAAAGCCGCCTGCTGGAACAGTTTCGGCTGTAGCTGAGACGCTTGGGGCTGCCGCTACATTGGACAGCGCTGTACTTGTGTTGCGTTTTGATTGTCTTTGGACCAGGTTCAAAAAGCGCTACGCAGCTGTGCCAAATCGGCAAAAAATGGCAGATGCAGCAGATTTGCGTTGTAGATGCAGCTGCTGGGGCGTTGCATGCGGCTTGATTACGTGGTGCGCTGGGGATTTCGGCTGTTGCTATTGCAAGCCTGCGCTGTCAGCAAAAAAATATGGAAGGCCGAAGAAGTTTTCTGCGCTCAGAAAAATCACGGCACACCTTCCTCCCGCACACGCCAGTAAGTGGCAAAACGCGGCAAGCCGCTGGCGTGCAGGCCCCGGTAGCGGTAGGTGACCCAGCTGCCTATGGGCGGCGGGTGGCGGCGGTCGGCGTCTTTCAGGCCGCTGCCCAGTTTGAACTGCAGGCCGGCGGGCGTGCGCACCAGCAAAGCGCCGGTCAGGCCTTCGTACTTGCCTTTGCCGGGCAGGTAGCCGATCACCTGGGCTTCTGCGTCTTCCTGGGGTTTGAGTTTGAGCACATCGTCGCCCCGGCCGCTGCGGTAGGGCGCGCTGGCTTTGTGCAGCACCAGGCCTTCGCCGCCTTGTTTGACAATTTGCTGCATGCGGCGCAGCAAGGCGGCTTCGTCGGGCTCTTTCCATTGTGGGGCCGCTTGCACCCAGGGCTGGCGCGCAGCGCGGGCAAATTGCTCAATGACGGGCAAGCGTGCGTCGAAAGAGCCGGGCGCAGTGGGCGCATCAAAAAGCATGAAGCGAATTTGTCGCCATTCGGCATCGACAGGCTGCTGCTTGCGGGTGGTGGATTGCGCTTGCGCGAACTGGCCGCGCCCGGCCCAGAGCTCACCTTCTATGGGAGTGGCGGGCCAGCCGGCATTGAACCAGGCGGGCGCGTTGATGGGCTCGCCCTGGCGCGTCCACAAGGCTTGGCCGTCCCAGTAGCCGCGCACGCCATCGTATTTTTCGCTCACCCAGTATTGCGACAAATCCAGGCCACCGGGATAGCTTTGCGCCAACCACAGCGCGGGTTTGTCGGCTGCGTGGCCGGTGGCGGCTACCATCAGCAGCCAGAATGCGAGCCAGCTGGCGCGTGCCCAATTGTGCAGAATGCGGCGCATGTTTGCCTTTCGTCGCAGCAGGAATGCAGCGCTGAAAAGCATCGTAGTGGCCGCTCATGCAGGCGGTGCGTGCATTTGTCAGCGCTCTGCGGTGCATCAAGAAGCCTTGCGCTTGACCTTCACACCATGGCAATCTTTACAGTCTTGGCAAACACAATGCAAACCTAGAAAGAGAACAAAGCCATGAGCACTGCAGCAAGCCATTTGCCCAACTCCCATACATTGCTGGAACTGCCTATTGAGGGCATGACCTGCGCCTCTTGCGTGGGCCGCGTAGAGCGCGCCTTGAAGGCGGTGCCCGGCGTTGCCAATGCCACGGTGAACCTGGCCACCGAGCGCGCAAGCCTGCAATTGGCAGACGATGCTCAGGCCACCACGGTGAACGACAGCGCCGTGGCCGCCATCACCAAGGCGGGCTACAACGTGCCCAGCCAGCAGATAGAACTGGCGGTAGACGGCATGACCTGCGCCTCTTGCGTAGGCCGGGTAGAGCGCGCCTTGAAGAACGTGCCTGGCGTGCAGAGCGCAGCCGTCAACCTGGCGACCGAGCGCGCCACTGTCAGTGCCAGCGCTGGCGTCAGCGCCGAAGCCTTGCGCGCTGCCGTGGCCAAAGCGGGTTATGAGTCGCGCTTGGTGGCGGATGGCGCGCAGGCCGCCGATCAGCACAGCGAACGCCAGCAGCAAGAGCTGCAAACCTTGAAGCGCGATCTGGCCATTGCCACCGCGCTGGCCGGCCCGGTGTTTGTGCTGGAGATGGGCGGCCACATGGTGCCCGGTTTTCACCATTGGGTCAGCCAGTGGCTGCCGCAGCACGCCAGCTGGCTGTTGCAGTTTGTGCTGACCACGCTGGTGCTGGCCGGGCCGGGGCGGCGCTTTTTCATCAAGGGCATTCCGGCGCTGCTGCGCGGCGCGCCAGATATGAATTCGCTTGTGGCGGTGGGTACATCGGCCGCATATCTGTACTCGGTGGTGGCTACGTTTGCGCCCAATTTGCTGCCTGCGGGCACGGTCAACGTGTACTTTGAGGCGGCAGCCGTCATCATTGCGCTGATTTTGCTGGGCCGCTATATGGAGGCGCGGGCCAAAGGCAATACCTCGGCGGCCATCAAGCGCCTGGTGCAATTGCAGGCCAAAACGGCGCTGGTGCAGCGTGGCGGCGAATGGACAGAAGTGGCGATTGCCGAAGTGCTGCAAGGCGATGCCGTGCAAGTGCGGCCGGGCGAGCGTATTCCGGTCGATGGCCGGGTGACGGCAGGCGACAGCTTTGTTGATGAGTCGATGATCAGCGGCGAGCCCGTGCCCGTGCAGAAAACCGTTGGCGCCGAAGTGGTGGGCGGCACCGTCAACCAAAAGGGCGCGCTCACGCTGGAGGCCACCAAGGTGGGCGGCGACACGGTGCTGGCGCAGATCATCCGCATGGTGGAGCAGGCGCAGGGCGGCAAGCTGCCGATCCAGGCTGTGGTCGACAAGGTAACCATGTGGTTTGTGCCGGCTGTGATGGCCGCTGCGCTGCTGACTTTCCTGGTGTGGCTGGTATTTGGCCCTTCGCCCGCTTTGAGCTTTGCGCTGGTGAACGCGGTGGCCGTGCTGATCATCGCTTGCCCTTGCGCCATGGGTTTGGCAACGCCAACCTCGATCATGGTGGCTACGGGCCGCGCTGCGCAGTTGGGCGTGCTGTTCCGCAAGGGCGAGGCGCTGCAGTCGCTGCGCGATGCCAAGGTGGTGGCCGTGGACAAGACCGGCACGCTGACCGAAGGCAAGCCTGCCTTGACCGATTTGGTGCTGGCGCCGGGCTTTGAGCGTGCGCTCGTATTGGCCGCTGTGGCAGCGGTGGAGAGCCAATCCGAACACCCGATTGCCCAGGCCATTGTGCAAGCGGCCAAGGCCGAAGGCTTGCAGCCGGCAGCGCTGAGCCAGTTTGAATCCGTTACCGGCTATGGCGTGCGTGCCATGGTGGGCGGCGACAAGGTAGAAGTGGGCGCAGACCGCATGATGGCGCAATTGGGTGCCGATGTAGCCGTGTTTGCCGACGAAGCCGCCCGTTTCGGCAGCGAAGGTAAAACGCCGCTGTACGCCGCCATCAACGGCCAGCTCGCCGCCATGATTGCCGTGGCCGACCCGATCAAAGCCACTACGCGCGCTGCCATCGACGGTCTGCACGCCATGGGCTTGAAGGTGGCCATGATTACTGGCGACAACCGCCGCACGGGTGAGGCCATTGCCAAGCAACTGGGTATTGACGAAGTGGTGGCCGAAGTGCTGCCCGACGGCAAGGTCGAAGCCGTCAAACGCCTGCGCGCCGAGCATGGCGCCTTGGCCTATGTGGGCGACGGCATCAACGACGCACCGGCCCTGGCCGAGGCCGAAGTGGGCGTAGCCATTGGCACGGGCACCGACATTGCCATCGAGTCGGCCGACGTGGTGCTGATGGGGGGCGACATGCGCGGCGTGGTCACCGCCATCGGCCTCTCGCGCGCCACCATGCGCAACATCCAGCAAAACCTGTTCTGGGCCTTTGCCTACAACGTGGCACTGATCCCGGTGGCCGCTGGGCTGCTGTACCCGATCAATGGCACGCTGCTGTCGCCGGTGTTCGCGGCCGGCGCCATGGCCATGTCGAGCGTGTTTGTGTTGGGCAATGCGCTGCGGCTGCGGAGCTTCAAGGGTTAAGGGCGGACCGCAGTGTGCTCTGGGCTGGCACATGCAGTGGCTGCTTGAAGGCACGGAAAAGTGCGAAAAAATTGACAATATCTCATTTGAGATACAAAATGGCGTCATGACAAGCTCTTCCTCCATGCTCCATGTGCGTGTCGACGACGCCATCAAAACGCAAGCCGCCGATACTTTGGCCGCCATGGGTTTGACCATGTCGGATGCAGTGCGCCTCTTTTTGCACCGGGTGGTGGCAGAGCAGGCTTTTCCGTTGGAGCTGAAAGTGCCCAATGCCGAAACCCAGGCTGCCATGGCCGAGGCTCGCGCCATGATGGCCGAGCGTCAGGCGCGCTTTGGCTCCAGCGCTGAGCTGTTCGATGCCCTCGAAAAAAACAGCCGCCGCTAAGCGTGCGCCGCTGCCGCGGCAGTCAGACTTCACCAAAACTTTTGTCAAGGACTGGGAGCGGCTGGCGCACTCGGGCCGCTACGATCTGCACGCCCTCAAAGCGGCCATGTTGCTGTTGATTGCCAACGATGCACCGTTGGGCCCTGAGTGGCTGGACCATGCGCTCAAAGGCGAGTGGGCAGACCATCGGGAATGCCACATTGGCGGCGACTTTTTGCTGATTTACCGCGTGCAAGGCAACGCCATCTGCTTTGTGCGAGCAGGCACGCATGCCGAGCTATTTGGCGCATGAGTTGTTCGCAAGCCGCTGCCCAGCACTGCGTTTGAATACAAAAAAGCCCGCCGACTGCAAAGCCGGCGGGCTTGTTTTTTGCGCGCGGGGTTTTTACACCTGGTCAGCCGACAGGCCGGCGGTCTGGCTGAAGCCGCCGTCCACGTAGGTGATCTCGGCGGTGACGCCCGAGGCCAGGTCGCTCAGCAGGAAGGCGGCCACATTGCCCACGTCTTCGATGGTGACGTTGCGGCGCAGCGGGGCGGCGTCGGCCATGCGGCCGAGCAGCTTGCCGAAATCCTTGATGCCCGAGGCAGCCAGGGTCTTGATCGGGCCGGCCGAGATGCCGTTGGCGCGGATGGCGCGGCCATCAGCGGTGCGGCCGACGGCTTCAGCCAGGTAGCGCACCGAGGCTTCGAGCGATGCCTTGGCCAGGCCCATGGTGTTGTAGTTGGGGATGGAGCGCAGCGCGCCCAGGTACGACAGGGTCAGCAGCGAGGATTTGTCGTTGAGGTAGGGCAGGGCTGCCTTGGCCATGGCCGGGAAGCTGTAGGCGCTGATGTCGTGGGCGATCTTGAAGGATTCGCGGCTCAGGCCTTCGAGGAAGTTGCCGGCAATCGCTTCACGCGGTGCAAAGCCGATCGAGTGCACAAAGCCGTCGAACTTGCCCCAGGCATCGCCCAGGCCCTTGAACATGGCTTCGATCTGGGCATCGTCGGCGACGTCGCAGTCGAACACCAGCGTGGAGTTGAACTCGGCGGCAAATTCGGTGATGCGGTCTTTGAAACGCTCACCCACGTAGCTGAAAGCCAGCTCGGCGCCTTGCTCGTGGCAGGCCTTGGCGATGCCGTAAGCGATGGAGCGGTTGGAGAGCACACCCGTGATCAACAGCTTCTTGCCGGTCAGAAATCCCATTCTTTATTCTCCTGGTAGGTTCCGCTGCTTGCGAAACAACAATACAAAGGGCGGCGAGCGCCAATCTGCCACCGTGCTGTCGGACAAAACGGTGGCGCAGGCGCCCGGCTAGGGCAGAATTGTCGCATGCGCTTTTGTCTCCCGCTGATTTTGTCTGCCGCCCTGGCTGCACCGGCCTGGGCGGGCCACGCTTATGCCCTGTGGGGCGAGCCGCGTTATGCGGCGGATTTCAAGCATTTCGCCTATGCCAACCCGGCGGCCCCCAAAGGGGGCGAGCTGCGGCTGGTGAGCGGTTTGCGCTATTCCACCTTCGACAAATACAACCCGTTCACCATCAAGGGCTCCCCGCCGGCCTACCTGAGCGACATGCTGTTCGAGAGCCTGCTCACCGGCAGCCTGGACGAAACCGCCACCGGCTACGGGCTCTTGGCCGAAGATGTGACGGTCGCGCCAGACGGCCTGTCGGCCACCTTCCGGCTGCGGCCGGAGGCGCGTTTTCACAACGGCAAGCCGGTGCTGGCGGCCGATGTGCAATACAGCTACGAAACACTGATCAGCAAATACGCGTCGCCCGGCTTCAAAACCCTGCTGGCCGAGGTGGACGGCTGCGATGTGCTGGACGAGCGCACGCTGCGCTTTCGCTTCAAAAAGCCTAACCGCGATCTGCCGCTGACCGTGGGCGGCCTGCCGGTGTTCAGCCGTGATTGGGGCAAGGGCGAGGACGGCAAGACCAAGCAGTTCGACCAGATAGTGACCGACATCCCGATTGGCAGCGGGCCATACAAGATCGGGCCGGTGAACTTTGGCAAGGACATCACCTATGTGCGCGACCCGGGCTACTGGGGCAAGAACCTGCCGGTGCGCGTGGGCAGCAACAATTTTGACAAGGTCACCGTCAAGATCTACCGCGACAACACCGCCAAGCTGGAGGCGCTCAAGGCCGGCGAGTTCGATCTGATGCGTTTTTTCAGCGCTGGCGATTGGGCGCGCCGCCTTTACGGCAAGCGCTTTGACAGCGGCGAGCTGCGCAAAGGCGAGTTTGCGCACAAGCTGCCCTCGGGCTTTCAAAGCTATTTCTTGAACACGCGCCGCCCCTTGTTGCAAGACGAGCGCGTGCGCGAGGCGCTGGGCCTGGCCTACGATTACGAGTGGATGAACCGCCAAATGTTCTATGGCGCCTACCAACGCGTGCATGGTTTGTTTGGCAATACCGCTTGCGAAACCCATGGCTCGCCGAGCGAGGCCGAGCTGGCGCTGCTCAAGCCGTTTGAGAAGGATTTGCCCGAAGGCACGCTGGGCCCGATGCAAGACCCGCCGCGCACCGATGGCGACAGCAGCTTGCGCGCCAATTTGCGCAAGGCGCAAAAACTGCTGGATGAGGCTGGCTGGAAAGTGGGCGCCGATGGCGTACTGCGCAATGCCAAGGGCGAGGCCTTGGTGCTGGAGTATCTGGACAGCAGTGAAGGCGGCACCAAGCTCATCAGCTCCTGGGCGCGCAACCTCGAAAAACTGGGCATCACGCTCAAGCTGCGGGTGGTGGATTTTGCGCTCTACCAGCAGCGGCTGGACAAGTTCGATTTCGACATCATCACGCTCAATATCCCCGGCACGCACAACCCGGGGCAGGAATACGCCGATCTGTTTGGCAGTGCCGCGGCCGATATCGAGAGTTCGGGCAACTTCATTGGCCTGAAAAACCCGGCCGTCGATGCCATGATTGCCCAGATGGCCAGCGCCAAGACCGAAGCGCAATTGCTGCCCGCTTGCCACGCACTCGAACGCATCATCGTTGCAGGCAATTACCTGATCCCGCAGTACTACGCGGGCAACCACCGCATGGTGTACGACGCCTGGCGCCTGGCCATGCCGGCCCAGACGCCGCCCTATGTGCCGGGCGAAACCTGGGTCATCAACCAGTGGTGGGCGCAACTGCCGCCGCTCACCGCCGCTACCGCCAAGCGTTGATGCTATGATCAAAAAAGCCGTTTGCCATGGTGCAACCAGCGCTGACAGCTATGTTTTTCATAGTTTTAGCGGCGGCCAGCCAGTCGCCTGATGCCGGAGCCCGCACCGCATGTTTGCCTATATTCTCAAACGCCTGTTGCTGATGATCCCGACCTTGTTCGGGGTGCTGCTGCTGACTTTTGTGGTGATCCAGTTTGTGCCCGGTGGCCCGGTCGAGCAGTACCTGGCCGAGGCCAAGGCCGGCGCTGGCGGCGGTGCCGAGGGCGGCGGCATGAGCTACCGCGGCGCGCAGGGCATAGACCAGAAGCGGCTCGACGAGATCAAGGCCTTGTACGGCTTTGACAAGCCGCCCATTGAGCGCTTTGTGCAGATGCTCGGCCAGTTTGCCCAGTTCGATCTGGGGCGCAGTTTTTTCCAGAACAAAAGCGTCTGGCAGCTCATCAAGGACAAGCTGCCGGTCTCCATCAGCCTGGGGCTGTGGACTTTTTTCATCAGCTACCTGATAGCGGTGCCGTTGGGCATTGCCAAGGCGGTGCGCGCCGGCTCGCGCTTTGATCTGGTCACTACCATCATCATCCTGGTCGGTTATGCGATTCCCGGTTTCGTGCTCGGCGTGGCGCTGCTGGTGGTGTTTGGTGGCCAGCTGGCCTGGTTTCCGCTGCGCGGGCTGACTTCGTCGGGCTGGGAAGAGATGGGTTGGGGCGCACGCATTGTGGATTACCTCTGGCACATCACCTTGCCGGTGACGGCCATGGTGGCGGGCAGTTTTGCCGTCACGGCCATGCTCACCAAGAATGCTTTTCTCGAAGAAATCCGCAAGCAATATGTGGTGACGGCCCGCGCCAAAGGCCTGGGCGAGCGCCAGGTGCTGTGGGGCCATGTGTTCCGCAATGCGCTGCTGCCGATCGT
Source organism: Comamonas trifloxystrobinivorans (assembly GCF_043359985.1). NCBI lineage: Bacteria > Pseudomonadati > Pseudomonadota > Betaproteobacteria > Burkholderiales > Comamonadaceae > Comamonas > Comamonas trifloxystrobinivorans. Next base: position 240,585 of record NZ_JBHZGV010000007.1, on the reverse strand, counting down.
GACGGGCTTCCCGGCGGCCTTTATTGGCGCTTTCTTTACCGGCGCGCTGCTGATCGAGACGCTGTTCTCGCTCGACGGTTTGGGCCTGCTCAGCTACGAAAGCGTGATCCGGCGCGATTACCCGGTGGTGCTCGGCACCTTGTATCTGTTCACGCTGATCGGCCTGCTCACCAAGCTGGTCAGCGACCTGTGCTACGTGTGGGTGGATCCGCGCGTCAAATTTGACTGAGTGCCCGCCATGAGTCTTACGCCTGTCGCCCCCGCCGCCACGGCCCGCCGAGCCAGCGCCCAGTCACCCGCCGCCCGCGCCTGGCGGCGTTTTCGTGCCAACCGCCTGGGCTATTGGAGCCTGGTGCTGTTCGCCGTGCTGGTGGTGCTGAGCCTGTTGGCCGATTTGCTCTCCAACGACCGGCCGCTGGTGGTGCGCTACCAGGGCGAAACCTATTTCCCGCTGTTCAAGGATTACCCGGAAACCACGTTTGGCGGCGATTTCCACACCACCACCGATTACCTCGATCCCTTCATCGAGCAGCAACTGGCCAAAGACGGCAACTGGGCCATCTTCCCGCCTAACCGTTACGGCAAAAACACCATCAATTATTTTGCCAAGGCGCCCAACCCTTCTGCGCCCTCGCGCGCCAACTGGCTGGGCACCGACGACCGTGGGCGCGATCTGCTAGCGCAGCTGCTGTACGGCTTTCGTGTCAGCGTGCTGTTTGGCCTGGCGCTGACGGCGATAGGCACCGCCATCGGCATTCTGGCCGGCGCGATCCAGGGCTTTTTTGGCGGCAAGGTGGATCTGGTCTTCCAGCGCCTGACCGAAATCTGGAGCGCCATGCCCACCTTGTACCTGCTGATCATTTTCAGCGCGGTGCTGGCGCCCAGCACGGCCTTGCTGCTGGTGCTGCTGAGCCTGTTTGGCTGGATGGCGCTGGCCGATTATGTGCGCGTGGAGTTTTTGCGCAACCGGCAGATGGATTACGTCAAATCCGCGCAGGCGCTGGGCGTCTCGAGCCGCTCGATCATGTGGCGCCACATCTTGCCCAACAGCATGACGCCGGTGGTCACGTTTTTGCCTTTCCAGATGAGCTCGGCCATTCTCACGCTCACCTCGCTCGATTTTCTCGGCCTCGGCGTGCCGCCCGGCACACCGAGCCTGGGCGAGCTGCTGAGCCAGGGCAAGAACAATATCGATGCGTGGTGGATTTCGCTGTCCACCTTTGCCGTGCTGGTGATCACCTTGCTGCTGCTCACCTTCATGGGCGATGCGCTGCGCGACGCGCTGGACCCGCGCAAACAGCTGAGCACGCCGCCCTCCACAGACAAAAAAGCCGCGGCCGCTGTGCCCCACACGGCCAGCACGGCAGCTGCCGGCCCGGAGGTGCACCATGGCTGAAATTTCGCAAGGCGTGCCAGCGCCGCTGTTGCAGGTGAGCGATCTGCATGTGGGCTTTGGCGGCAAAGATGTGGTCAAAGGCGTGGGCTTTTGCATCCAGCCCGGCGAAAAGCTCGCCCTGGTGGGCGAATCGGGCTCGGGCAAAACCGTCACAGCGCTGTCGCTGCTGCGCCTGGTGGGCGATGCCCAGTTGCGCGGCGAAGCCTTGATGGGCGGGCGCAATCTGCTGCAAATCTCCGAGAAGGAGATACAGGCGGTGCGCGGCGATGAGATTGCCGTCATCTTTCAGGAGCCGATGACGGCGCTGAACCCGCTGATGACCATGGGCACCCAAATTGCCGAGGTGTTGCAGCTCAAGCAAGGGCTGGACGACAAGGCCGCCTGGGCGCAGGCGGTGCAATTGCTGGCCACCACCGGCATCCCCGAGCCCGAGCGCCGCGCCGCCAGCTACCCGCACCAATTGAGCGGCGGCCAGCGCCAGCGCGCCATGATCGCCATGGCCTTGGCCTGCAAGCCGCGCCTGCTGATTGCCGACGAGCCCACCACCGCGCTCGATGTGAGCTTGCGCGGCCAGATTCTGGATCTGCTGACCGAGTTGCAGCAGCAAACTGGCATGGCCGTGCTGCTGATTACCCACGATCTGCCGTTGGTGCGCCACTTTGCCGACCGTGTGGCGGTGATGGAAAAAGGCCTGCTCGTAGAGCAGGGCGATGTGGCCGATGTGTTTGCCGCGCCCCAGCACCCGTACACGCGCAAACTGCTGGCGAGCACGCCGCAGCGCAATGTGGTGCCCGCGCAGCCCGGCGCAGAGCCGGTGCTGACCACGCAAGATTTGCATGTGGCCTACGCCACGCATCTGCCCGGCATCAAAGGCTGGTTTCGCAAAGGGCGCTTTGAGGCGGTGCGCGGCGCAAGCATGCAATTGCCCAAAGGCCAGACGCTGGGTGTGATTGGCGAATCCGGCTCGGGCAAATCGACGCTGGCGCAGGCCATTCTGGGCTTGCTGCCGAGCACGGGCGAGCTGCGCATTGAGCAGCAAAAGTGGCAGTTGCCAGCGCAGCGCAACAGCGCAGCCAACCAGCAGTTGCGGCGCAAGGTGCAAGTGGTTTTTCAAGACCCGTTCTCGTCGCTGTCGCCGCGCATGACGGTGCAAGAGATCGTGGGCGAAGGCCTGCAGCTGGCGCAGCCCGGTATTGCCGAGGCGCAGCTGCAGCAGCAAGTGCTGGCGCTGCTGCACGAAGTGGGCATGAGCGAAGAGCAGTTTCCTGGCCTGCTGGAGCGCTATCCGCATGAGTTTTCGGGCGGCCAGCGCCAGCGCCTGGCGATTGCGCGCGCGCTCATCGTCAACCCCGAAATGCTGGTGCTGGACGAGCCCACCAGCGCGCTCGACGTCACCATCCAGCAGCAGGTGCTGGCTTTGCTGCAGCGCCTGCAAAAAGAGCGCGGCCTGAGCTATTTGCTGATCACGCACGACGTGGCCGTGATCCGCGCCATGGCGCATGCGGTGATGGTGATGAAAGACGGCCAGATTGTGGAAGCCGGCGAGGTAATGCAAGTGCTGGACGCACCACGCGAAGCCTATACCCAGCGCCTCATGGCCGCCAGCCTGGAGTTGACGCCATGAGTTCAGCCAGCCAAAAAACCATGCGCTGGAGCGTAGTGCCGGTGTTGCTGGCGGCAGCTTGGGCCTGCTCGGCGCAGACGCCAAGCGCGGCGCCATCCGGCCGGCAAACACCCGGCCATTTGCGCCTGGTAGACGATCTGGATCGCCCGCAAGACGGCTATTGCATCGACATTCTGGGCTCGGGCCAGCACATCCGCTTTGACATGCCGCTGAGCGCACACAACTGCAAGCCCGGTCTGTACCAGGACGAGGCGGTGGTTTTTGAGCCGGGCGGGCGCATCCGCTTCCCGGCTTACGACGCTTGCGTGACGGCGGCCGGCATCAACCAAAGCGTGCTGGCCGGCGCAGCGCTGATGCCCAGGCGTTGCGGCGAGCGCAGCCCGTTCTTGGAAGCCGATGCTTTGCAGCGCTTTGTTCACCGTGCCGACGGCCGCGTAGAGCTGGCTGGCTCGGGCCTGTGCCTGACGGTGGGCGAGCAATCCGGCCCCACGTTTGATGCTACGCACCGCTGGCGGGCGCTTTTCATGCAGCAGTGCGAGAAGGTGGCGTTGTCGCATTCGCGCTGGCGCTTTGTGGTGCCTGCAGCGGCACAGTGAGAGGCAGCGTTCTATGACCGAGCTTTTGCAAGTGACTGGCCTGGGCAAGCGCTTTGGCGGCGTGCAGGCGGTGGCTGATGTGGGCTTTGCCTTGCGCCGCGGCGAAGTGCTGGCCTTGATTGGCCCCAACGGCGCAGGCAAGACGACAACCTTCAACATGCTCAACGGCCAGTTGCGCGCCGATGCGGGCTCGGCGCTGCTGAACGGCACCGAGCTGGTGGGCAAGCTGCCACGCGATATTTGGCGCCTGGGCGTGGGTCGCACTTTCCAGATTGCCGAAACCTTTGCCTCGCTGACCGTGGTAGAGAACGTGCAGATGGCGCTGCTCTCGGCCGCCGGGCGCGTGTTCCGGCTGTGGCAGAAGGCGGCTGATTTTCAGCGCCAACAAGCCTTGGACTTGCTGGCGCTGGTAGGCATGCAAGAGCAAGCCGAGCGCGCCTGCAGCGAACTGGCCTATGGCGACGTAAAGCGCGTGGAGCTGGCTATTGCCATTGCGCACCAGCCCGCTTTGCTGCTGATGGACGAGCCCACCGCCGGCATGGCCGCCGCCGAGCGCCACCAGCTGATGGCGCTGACGCAGCGCCTGGCACGCGAGCGCGAGATGGCGGTGCTGTTTACCGAGCACAGCATGGACGTGGTGTTTGCCTATGCCGACCGCATCATCGTGCTGGCGCGTGGCCGCTTGATCGCCGAAGGCACCCCAGACGAGGTGCGCCACAACCCCGAAGTGCAAGCCGTCTATCTGGGCAAGGGCCAGACTTACGACAGCGAGGAGGCGGCATGACAGAACCAAGCGCTCAAGAGATGCTGCTGCAGGTAGAGCAACTCAACGCCTGGTATGGCGCGGCGCATATTTTGTTTGGCGTGTCGCTGAACGTGCGGCGCGGCGAGGTGGTGGCGCTGATGGGGCGCAACGGCGCGGGCAAATCCACCACGCTCAAGGCCATCATGGGCTTGCTGGAGCGGCGCAGCGGCAGCGTGCAGTTTCGGGGCCAGAGCATTGCCGAGGCCGATGCCTGGCAAATCGCTCGCCTGGGCCTGGGTTATGTGCCGGAAGACCGGCGCATCTTCACCGAACTGACGGTGCTGGAAAACCTGGAAGTAGGGCGCCAACCCGCCCGCCGCTGGTCAGACGGCAGCGTCGCCAGCGATTGGACGGTGGCCGAGCTGCTGGCTTTCTTCCCCAACCTGGCCGCCATGCCACAGCGCCCAGGCGGCCAGATGAGCGGTGGCGAGCAACAGATGCTCACCGTGGCCCGCACCTTGATGGGCAACCCTTACCTGGTGCTTTTGGATGAGCCATCGGAAGGCGTGGCGCCTGTCATCGTCGAGCAAATGGCGCAGATGATTTTGCAGCTCAAGGCACGCGGCGTGAGCATTTTGCTGTGCGAGCAAAACCTGCACTTCGCCCAACTGGTGAGCGACCGCGCCTATGTGCTGGAAAAAGGCGAGATCCAGTTTGAGGGCAGCATGGCTGAGCTGCAGCAGAGAGAAAAGTCAGGAGCCAAATTGGTGGGGGTTTGAAGCCTCAAGACTGCAAACCAAGCATGCATCAAAAAAGGAGCCGAAGCTCCTTTTTTTCTAACTCAGCGCTTACTATGAAGCGCCAGGCCTTTCACCACTGTCCGGTGGGGTTCACGCCATCCTGCATCACCCAGTGGATGCGGTCGGCCTCCACGCCCATCAGCTCGGCCTGGTAGACCAGGCGGTCGGTGGTTTCTCCGTCGAGCACAGGCGTGCGCGAGAGCAGTTTGAACGAATCGGTGGTGTCGCCCATGATCATGGCCCAGCGGTACTCCGGGTCGATCGCCACCACGTGGTAGCCCTCGAAAAACAGCCCCAGGAACGAGGCCTTCATGGCACCGAAATGGGGCGAACCGACAAAGCGCGCCGTGCCACTGGATTCCACCCAGCGGTGCGTGCCGGTGTGAAAGCCGCGACTGGTGATCGACAGGCTGCCATCGTCTTGCAGCACGTACTCGATGCGCGAGCGCGTCAGCGGCTTGCCCAGACCTTGCTCGATGCGGGCCACCTCGTACCAGTCGCCGACAAAGCGTTCCACATCAAAATCGGCCACGGGCTCGATCACGGCGGCCGGGCGTACGCTCTGGGGTTTGCTGCGCACCCACCAATAGGCCGCCAGGGCCGACAAACCCACCGCAACGGCCGGCAGCCACATCGAGCGGCCTGGCTGGGGGTTTTGCGGTTCTAGCTCGTCCATAAATCACCTTTCTCCTCAAAGATATGGAATTGACCTGCGGATCGTAAGCTGGTTCAAAAAATTTACAAGCACCCGGGCGCAAGCGCTTGTAGGCCAAGCACGTTTTGTGCGCCGCCTGGCGGCCCGGACTGTCGCCTGGCGGGCTAATTTCGCACGTTTGGGTGGGAATTAACCCCGGTTTTTGTCCAGCTGCCAGCCATCTGTGGCCTAATATCGCTTTTGTTTATCGCGAGGTCCCGCATGGGCAACAAAATCGTTACGGAAGCTGACCGCAAGTTCACCCCTCAACCTGCTTTGCCTAATGGCAAGAGCCTGCCTTCCGAAGGCCGTGGCCAAAAGGTCAGCCGTGCCCGTGGCACCGCTACCCGCAGCAAGAAGAACCCCGGCAAGCGTACGCACAAGGGCGGTTAATCCGTCTGCGGCCTTGCGGCGCACAGGTTTTGTGCCGTCCGCATGCCGCGCTTGCCACGATCAGGCGCGGCATGCGGATGGCGCACTTTCCGCAAAGGCTTGAAAAAAACCCGCATTCAGCTGAATGCGGGTTTTTTGTTGTCTGAACGCCAGGGCGATCAGGGTGCTCAGGCAACCGTCAGAGCTGGCGCAGTTTGCGGCGCAGCTCCAGCACTTCTTCCATCAGGTCGACCGTCATGGCGGCCAGTTGCGGGTCGGCGTCGTACATGTGTTCCAGCTGGGCTACGCGGCGTGCGCGCACGATGGCCGTGCTGGAAAAGCGCCAACTGGTGAGTGCAGCCGTGCTGCGTGTGCCGGTGCTGGGCGTGATAACGCCGTCGACGACGCGGGCCTGTACCCATTCCACGCTGCGGTGACAGGCGCGGGCCAGGGTGGCGGCGTCCAGGGCGCCGTCGTCCAGAATTTCCACCGTGGTGGTGTGAATGCTTGCGCTGTAGTGGCTCATGGTCAAACTCCTTGGCGGGGCTGGAAGCCGGCAAAGGCCTGGGCGAATGCGGCGTAGGCGGCCTTGGCCTGCTCGCTGTCAGCGGGCGGGGTGGTCAGTTGCAGTTCCAGGTACAGATCACCGGGCGCGGCGGCCGGCAAACCCTTGCCTTTGAGGCGCAGCTTGCGTCCGGCCGACCAGCCAGCGGGGATTGTCACCTCCAGCGTGCCTGCTGGTGTTTTGACTTCGGCGCTGCCGCCGAGCGCTGCTTCCCAGGGTGCCACGGGCAAAGGCATGTACACGTCTTTGCCTTCGGTGCGCCAGCGCTTGTCGGCGCGGAAGTGCACTTCAAGCAACAGATCGCCGGCTTCGCCGCCGTTGTAGCCGGGGCCGCCCTGGCCGGCGAGGCGAATCATTTGCCCTTCGCGCACGCCCTTGGGAATTTTGACTTGCAGCTGGCGTTCCTTCGTCTCCAGCGCGCCGTGTTCGTTGACGCTGCGGCCGTTCAAGGTCAGCACGCGCTCTGCGCCCTGGTAGCTGTCGATCAGGTCCAGCTCGATGCTGGCCTGCTGGTCGTCACCACGCATCGGCGGCATGCGGCCGCCGGCCGCACCGCCAGCGCGGCCACCGCGCTGGGCGCGGGCTGCGTCGCCAAACATCTGGCTGAAGAAATCGCTGTAGTCGGCGTCGCCGCCCATGTGTTGGCGGCTGAAGTGGAAATCGCCGCTGTCAAAGCCTTCGGCGCCGCCGAATGGGTTGCCGCCGCGCCCGCCGCCGCCGGCAAAGCCGCGTGGGGCGTCGAGCATGGCGTCGTACTCGGCACGCTTTTCCGCATCCGACAGCACGGCATTGGCCTCGTTGAGTTCGGCCATGCGTTTGTCGGCGTCTTTTTCCTTGCTAATGTCGGGGTGGTACTTGCGCGCCAGTTTGCGGTAGGCTTTTTTGATGTCTTCCGCTGACGCTTTTTTATCCACCCCCAGAATCTCGTAATAGTTCTTGTCCATGCACAGTGCTCCTGTTTGGTGTGGCGGCACCACTATTGTGGAGCCAGTTTGATTGCTCAGAATTTGGTAGCTTTTTTCAATGATTCAAGAGGGCGTTGTGCGAATTTCGCATGCCCAGGCCAAGGCGGCGCTGCCTTGTTGGTGGTAAAAACACGCTTTTGCGTCCAAGGATGGTATGGGTATGACTGTGGCTGCTTCCGCGCCCTGGCTGGTGGTGTGTCTGTGTGCCGAATGGTGCGGTACTTGCAAGCAGTACCAGCCCGCTTTTGAGCAGCTGGCGCAGGCTTTGCCGCAGCTGCAATTTGCCTGGCTCGATGTGGAAGACGAGGAAGAGGCGCTGGGCGAGCTCGATATTGTCACTTTCCCCACGGTGCTGGTGGCGCAAGGCGAGCAGGCAGTGTTTTTGGGGCCGCTGTTGCCGCAGATTGGCGTTTTGCAACGCATGTTGGAGCGTTTTGTCAGCGATGGTGCGGCGCCTTTGCCGGCGGGCGATGCGGCCCATGAGCTGCTGCGCAATACCCGGCGCGTACTGGCAGAGCGGGCGTCCTGATGGGGTGGTATCTGGCGCTGCAATATCCTCACAATCGTTGCAACGCTACTGGTTTGCCCCTATAATGGCTGGATACACGACCAACCGGGCGGTGCCAACCGCCCGTTTTTTTTGGTCGCATGTTTTTCAGCTCGAAGCTGCGGAATGTGTAACTTTCCGTGGCTCTCGGGTTTTTCGTATTTGCGGGATAAATAGCACACGTGAGCTTGCAAGAAATCGCACAACAAACGGTGACCGGCCTGGGTTATGACCTGGTGGAGATCGAACGCTCCGCAGCCGGTCTGCTGCGCATCACCATTGATCTGCCCTGGAGCGCGGAAGAAACCCGCCCCGAAGGCGTGCCAGAACAGTTTGTCACCGTCGAGGATTGCGAAAAGGTCACGCGTCAGCTGCAGTTTGCGCTGGAAGTCGACGGCGTCGATTACAAGCGCCTGGAAGTATCGTCCCCCGGCATCGATCGCCCATTGCGCCATGAGCAGGATTTCATCCGCTTTACCGGCCACGAGGTCGATCTGACGCTGAAAGAGGCCATTGGCAGCGCCGCCGAAGGCACGGCCATCAGCGCCAATCGCAAGAAATTCCGCGGCACGCTGGAGCGTACCGAGCAAGGTGGCTGGCAAATCGTCTGGAGCGATGCGCCCCCCGTCAAGCCGGGCGTGCGTGTCAGCAAAAAGCGCCCGCCAGCGCCCCTGCAGAGTCTGGGCTTCACGCTGGAAGAGCTGCGCGAGGCGCGTCTGGCGCCGATCGTCAGCTTCAAGGGCCGCGCTGCACGCGATGCGGACGCAGAGCAAGACTGAACCGAATGCTATGGAAGGTGTGTGGGTGCACCTTCTGTTTGAAGATTGAAATAGGAGAGTCGTCGCATGAATCGCGAATTGTTGATGCTGGTGGATGCCATCGCGCGCGAAAAGAACGTTGAGCGCGATGTGGTTTTTGGCGCTGTGGAATCTGCCCTGGCCCAGGCAACCAAGAAGTTGTATGAGGGCGAGGTGGATGTGCGCGTGGCCATCGACCGCGATACCGGCGACTACGACACCTTCCGCCGCTGGCTGGTGGTGCCCGATGATGCCGGCCTGCAAAACCCCGAAGCCGAAGAGATGCTGATGGATGCGGTCGACCGCAAGCCCGATGCCCAGATTGGCGACTATCTGGAAGAGCAGATCGAATCCGTGCCTATCGGTCGTATCGGCGCCATGGCGGCCAAGCAGGTGATCTTGCAAAAGATCCGCGACGCTGAGCGCGAAATGCTGCTCAACGAGTTCATGGCCCGTGGCGACAAGATTTTCTCGGGCACCGTCAAGCGCATGGACAAGGGCGACCTGATCGTGGAGTCGGGCCGTGTCGAAGGCCGTCTGCGCCGCTCGGAGATGATCCCCAAAGAAAACCTGCGCAACGGCGACCGCGTGCGTGCCATGATCATGGACGTGGATCTGACGCTGCGCGGCGCGCCCATCCTGCTCTCGCGCTCGGCGCCTGAATTCATGGTGGAGCTGTTCCGCAACGAAGTGCCCGAGATCGAGCAAGGCCTGCTGGAGATCAAGAGCTGCGCCCGCGACCCTGGCAGCCGCGCCAAGATCGCCGTGCTGAGCCACGACAAGCGTATCGACCCGATCGGTACCTGCGTCGGTTTGCGTGGCAGTCGCGTGAACGTGGTCACCAATGAGCTCGCTGGCGAGCGCGTCGACATCGTGCTGTGGTCGGAAGACCCGGCCCAGTTCGTGATTGGCGCTCTGGCCCCGGCCAATGTGTCGTCGATCGTGGTCGATGAAGAAAAGCATGCGATGGACGTGGTGGTGGACGAGGAAAACCTCGCGATCGCCATCGGCCGTGGCGGCCAGAACGTGCGTCTGGCCTCCGACCTCACCGGTTGGAAAATCAACATCATGGACGCGGCCGAATCGGCCCAGAAGCAAGAAGAAGAAACCAGTACTTCGCGCAAGCTGTTCATGGAAAAACTGGATGTGGACGCCGAAATCGCCGACATCCTGATCGAAGAAGGCTTCTCCAGCCTCGAAGAAGTGGCCTATGTGCCGCTGCAGGAAATGCTGGAGATTGAGAGCTTTGATGAAGAAACGGTCAATGAACTGCGTACGCGCGCCAAAGATGCGCTGCTGACGCTGGAAATTGCCCGTGAAGAGAGTGTTGCCCGTGTTTCCCAAGAACTGCGTGATCTGGAAGGGATGACGCCTGAGCTGGTCGCCAAGCTCGAAGCTGGCGGAATCCACACGCGTGACGAGCTGGCCGATCTGGCCATTGATGAATTGACCGAGCTGACCGGCCAGTCAGAAGACGACGCGAAAGCCTTGATTTTGAAGGCGCGCGAGCACTGGTTTGATGGACAGGAATAAGGTCAGGAGGCACGGAACAAGATATGTCGAGTAATACTGTTGCTGAGTTCGCCGCTGAACTCAAAAAATCGCCGGAAACCTTGCTGGAGCAACTGCAATCTGCAGGTGTGCCCAAGCAAGCTGCGTCCGATGCACTGACCGAGACCGACAAGCAAAAGCTGTTGTCTCACCTGCAGGCCGCGCATGGCTCTGCTGACCGCAAGAAGATCACCTTGACCAAGAAGTCCACCAGCGAAATCAAACAGGCTGACGCCACCGGCAAGGCCCGTACGATCCAGGTGGAAGTGCGCAAGAAGCGCACCTTCGTCAAGCGTGACGACGTGGCCGAAGCCAATTCGGAAGAGGCGATCAAGCACGCTGAAACCAAGCAAAAGGAAGCCGAGCACAAAGCCGATCTGGTCAAGCGCGAGGAAGAAGCCCGCCGCGAAGTGGACGCTATCAGCAAGCAAGAGGCCGATCTGGCGCAAGAGCGTGCGGAGCGCGCCGAGCGCGAGCGCCGCGAACGCGAAGCCGAAGAGCGCGCTGCCGCTTACGCCGCTTCCGAAGCCGCCAAGGTCGCTGAGGCCAAGGCCGCCAAGGAAGAGGAAAAGCGCGAGCACGCTGCCGAAGCCGCTGCCCGCCTGGCCGCCCAGGAAGAAGCCAAGCGCAAGGCCGAAGAAGAATCCAAGGCCCGCGAAGCCGAAGAAACCGCCCGTGCGGTCGACCTGGACGAGCGCCGCCGCAAGGCACTGGCTGAAGCCGAAGCTATCCGCGCCATGATGAACGCACCCAAGAAGGTGCTGGTGGCCAAGAAGCCTTCGGACGAGCGCAAGGAAGCCGCTGCCAAGGCCGCCGAAGCCAAGAAGGGCACGCTGCACAAGCCAGCCGCTGGCGCTGCCGGTGCGCCCAAGACGGGTGCTGGCGCCGGCGCAGGTGCCAACAAGGAAGTCAAGTCGGCCAAGCTGTCGTCGAGCTGGAGCAACCAGAACGACAGCAACGGCAAGAAGAAAGAAATCAAGACCCGTGGTGATTCCTCGGGTGGCGTGGGCAACCGCGGTGGCAACAACTGGCGTTCGGGCCCGCGTGGCGGTGGCCGCCGTGGCAATGACCGCCACGACCAGCGTCACCAGGCCGCCGCTCCGGTGGAAGCCCGCGTGCTGGACGTTTACGTGCCAGAAACCATCACCGTGTCCGAGCTGGCACACAAGATGGCGATCAAGGCGTCCGAAGTCATCAAGGCGCTGATGAAGATGGGCCAGATGGTCACCATCAACCAGCCGCTGGACCAGGACACCGCGATGATCGTGGTTGAGGAAATGGGCCACAAGGCGCACGTTGCCGCCCTGGACGATCCGGAAGCGTTCACCGCCGAGGAAGAATCCCAGGCCGAAGCAGAAATGCTGCCACGCGCACCGGTGGTGACCGTGATGGGTCACGTCGACCACGGCAAGACCTCGCTGCTGGATTACATCCGTCGCACCAAGGTGGCGGCGGGCGAAGCCGGTGGTATTACGCAGCACATTGGCGCCTACCACGTCAAGACCCCTCGCGGCATGATCACCTTCCTGGACACCCCCGGTCACGAGGCCTTCACGGCCATGCGTGCTCGCGGTGCCCAGTCGACCGACATCGTGATTCTGGTGGCCGCTGCCGACGACGGCGTGATGCCCCAGACCAAGGAAGCCATCAAGCACGCCAAGGCGGCTGGTGTTCCTATCGTGGTGGCCATCACCAAGGCCGACAAGCCTGATGCGAATCCTGACAAGGTCAAGCAAGAGCTGGTCGTTGAAGACGTGCTGCCAGAAGAATACGGCGGTGATTCGCCCTTCGTGGCCGTGTCGTCCAAGACCGGTGCTGGCATTGACGAGCTGCTCGAGCAAGTGCTGCTGCAAGCCGAAGTGCTGGAGTTGAAGGCGCCGGTGGAAGCCAACGCCAAGGGCCTCGTGATCGAAGCCCAGCTGGACAAGGGCCGCGGCCCTGTGGCCACGGTGCTGGTGCAGTCCGGTACGCTGAAGGTGGGCGATGTGGTGCTGGCCGGCCAAACCTATGGCCGCGTGCGCGCCATGATGGACGAAGACGGCAAGGTCGCCAAGGACGCAGGTCCTTCGATCCCGGTCGAAATCCAGGGTCTGTCCGATGTGCCGCAAGCCGGTGATGACTTCATGGTGCTGCCCGATGAGCGCCGCGCCCGTGAAATCGCCACCTACCGCGCTGGCAAGTTCCGCAACACCAAGCTGGCCAAGCAACAAGCGGCCAAGCTGGAGAACATGTTCGCCGAAATGGGTGCGGGCAACGTGCAAACGCTGCCTATCATCATCAAGGCCGACACCCAGGGTTCGCAAGAAGCGCTGGCCGCTTCGCTGCTCAAGCTCTCGACCGACGAGGTCAAGGTGCAGATGGTGTATGCCGGCGTCGGTGGTATCTCCGAATCGGACATCAACCTGGCCCTGGCTTCCAAAGCCATCGTCATCGGCTTCAACGTGCGCGCTGATGCGCAGGCACGCAAGACCGCCGAAGGCAATGATGTGGATGTGCGCTACTACAACATCATTTACGACGCCGTCGATGAGTTGAAGGCCGCCATGTCCGGCATGCTGGCTCCCGAGCAGCGCGAAGAGATCATCGGTATGGCCGAGATCCGCACCGTGTTCGTGGCCTCCAAGATCGGTACCGTGGCCGGTTCGTACATCACCCAGGGTCACGTTACCCGCAACGCACACTTCCGTCTGCTGCGCGACAACGTGGTCATCTACACGGGTGAGATCGAATCGCTGCGCCGCATGAAGGACGATGTCAAGGAAGTCAAGGAAGGCTTCGAGTGCGGTATCAAGCTGCGCAACTACAACGACATCAAAGAAGGCGACATGCTCGAAGTGTTCGAGATCAAGGAAATCGCCCGTACGCTGTAAAGCGATGGCAGTCAGCGCTTGGCGCGCAAGGGGTTCCACACGAAGCCTTTGCGCGGCAAGCGCTACTAGCTCCCAATTACTACATGGCAACCAAACGCAAATCTGCTGCACCCAACCGCAGCTTCAAAGTCTCTGACCAGATCCAGCGCGATCTGGCGGAGCTGATCGCGCGCGAGTTGAAGGACCCGCGGGTCGGCATGGTCACCCTGCAAGCGGTAGAGGTGACGCCCGACTACGCCCACGCCAAGGTGTACTTCAGCTTGCTGGTAGGCGATCCCGACCAGACCCAAGAGGCGCTGAACCAGGCCGCAGGTTTTCTGCGCAATGGCTTGTTCAAGCGTTTGCACATTCACACCGTGCCCACTTTGCACTTCATCTACGACCGCACCACCGAGCGTGCGGCCGACATGAACGCCCTCATCGCCAAGGCAGTGGCGTCGCGCGGCCCGGAAGAAGGTTAAGCGCATATGACCGCCACTCGTACCAGGGTGCAGCGGCGCCCTGTGCATGGGGTGGTGCTGCTCGATAAACCCATTGGCCTGTCCAGCAACGACGCCTTGCAAAAGGTGAAGTGGCTGCTGCGCGCCGAAAAAGCCGGCCACACCGGCACACTCGATCCGTTGGCTACTGGCGTGCTGCCACTGTGCTTTGGCGCCGCCACCAAGTTCAGCCAGCTGCAGCTCGATGCGCCGAAAACCTACGAAGCCGTCGTGTGCCTGGGTGCCACCACGACCACGGGCGACGCCGAAGGCGAGGTGCTGCAAACCTGGCCGGTGGACCGCGCCACGCTCACACCCGAGCTGCTGGAAGCGGCTGCTGCCCGGTTTCGTGGCCCCATCGAACAAGTACCGCCGATGTACAGCGCTTTGAAGCGCGACGGCAAAGCCTTGTACGAATACGCCCGCGCCGGCATCACGGTAGAGCGCGAAGCGCGTGCCGTCACCATCTTCCGCCTGGAACTGGCGCTGGATGCGGCGGTATCTGACTTCGTGGCCCTGAAAATGCTGGTGCAATGCAGCAAGGGCACGTATGTGCGCACGTTGGCCGAAGACATTGGCAAGGCCTTGGGCGCGGGCGCGCATTTGCGCAGCCTGCGTCGCATCGAAACCGGTGGCATTGATCTCTCGCGCTGCGTCACTATCGAGCAGATCGAAGCCACGCCCGATGCCGAGCGCCTGCAACACGTACTGCCGGTAGACACATTATTGGCAGAGCACACACGTGTCACGCTGGATAGTGATAATGCAGCCAGATTTTTGTCTGGCCTGCGCCGCCGAGGAGACTGGGCGGACGAGCAGGCCGTTGCGGTCTACGGAGAAGATCCTCCCGCGCTGCTTGGGGTAGCACATATCCGGGCGCGGGAGCTGATTCCCGACCGGCTGCTCAGCCCCATCGAGATACAACAAATTTTGGAAGGAACGCCGCGTCCACAAGCCAGCGGCATTTTGGAAACATCATGAGCAAACAAATCCGCAACATTGCGATCATCGCGCACGTTGACCATGGCAAGACCACCATGGTTGACCAGCTGCTGCGCCAGTCCGGTACCTTCGCCGAGCACGAAAAAGTCGTGGACACGGTGATGGACAACCACGCCATTGAGCGTGAGCGTGGCATTACTATCTTGGCTAAGAACTGCGCCGTCTCCTGGAACGGTACCCACATCAACATCCTCGACACCCCCGGCCACGCGGACTTCGGCGGTGAAGTGGAGCGCGCCCTGTCCATGGTGGACGGTGTGGTGCTGCTGATCGACGCGCAAGAAGGCCCCATGCCCCAAACGCGCTTTGTGACCAAGAAGGCACTGGCCCTGGGCCTCAAGCCCATCGTCGTGGTGAACAAGGTCGACAAGCCCGGTGCCAACCCCGACAAGGTCGTGAACGCTGCTTTTGACCTGTTCGACAAGCTCGGTGCTACCGACGAACAGCTCGACTTCCCCGTGGTCTACGCCTCCGGTATCAACGGCTGGTCGTCCAAGGAAGAGGGCGAGCCCGGTGCCCAATGGGGCCCCGACATGTCGGCCCTGTTCGAAACCATTCTGGAACACGTGCCTTCGGTGCAAGGCGATGCTTCGGCACCGCTGCAGCTGCAAGTCTCGGCGCTGGACTACTCCACCTTCGTGGGTCGTATCGGCGTGGGCCGCATCACCCAAGGTACGCTCAAGCCCGGCCAGCAAGTGGCCGTGATGGCCGGCCCCGACGGCAAGACCTACTCGGGCAAGATCAACCAGGTCCACACCTTCCAAGGTATTGACCGCGTGCAAGCGACCGAAGCCGGTCCTTCTGAGATCGTGCTGGTCAGCGGTATCGAAAACATCGGTATCGGCGAAACCATCACCGACCCGGCCAATCCCCAGCCTCTGCCGATGCTGAAGATTGACGAGCCCACGCTGACCATGAACTTCTGCGTGAACACCTCGCCTCTGGCAGGCCGCGAAGGCAAGTACGTGACCAGCCGCCAGATCTGGGATCGTCTGCAAAAGGAACTGCGCTCCAACGTGGCTCTGCGCGTCAAGGAAACCGACGAAGACGGTATCTTTGAAGTCTCCGGCCGTGGTGAACTGCACCTGACCATTTTGCTGGAAGAAATGCGCCGCGAAGGCTACGAGCTGGCTGTCTCCAAGCCACGCGTGGTGATGCAGATGATCGACGGCGTGAAGTGCGAGCCTATCGAGCTGGTGACGGCCGACATCGAAGAAGGCCACCAAGGCGGCGTGATGCAAGCCCTGGGCGAGCGCAAGGGCGAGTTGGTGAACATGGAACCCGATGGCCGCGGCCGCGTCCGTCTGGAATACCGCATCCCGGCCCGTGGCCTGATCGGTTTCACCAACGAATTCCTGAACCTGACCCGTGGTTCCGGCCTGATCGCCAACATCTTCGACAGCTACGAACCCCATAAGGGCGAAATCGGTGGCCGCAAGAACGGCGTGCTGATCTCGATGGACGACGGTGAAATCTTCACCTACGCCTTGGGCAAGCTCGACGACCGTGGCCGCATGTTCGTCAAGCCCAACGACCCCGTGTACGAAGGCATGATTGTCGGTATCCACAGCCGCGACAACGACCTGGTGGTGAACGCCACCCGTACCAAGCAGCTGACCAACTTCCGCGTCAGCGGCAAGGAAGACGCGATCAAGATCACGCCTCCTATCGAGCTGTCGCTGGAATACGGTGTGGAGTTCATCGAAGACGACGAGCTGCTGGAGATCACCCCCACCAGCCTGCGCGTGCGCAAGCGCTTCCTCAAGGAGCACGACCGCAAGCGTGCCCACCGCGAAAACAACGCTTAAGCGTTTTCGCTGCAGCTGGGCTGCAAGCACCACAAAGGCCGCAATTGCGGCCTTTTTTGCGGGCGGGGCAGTGCGGCTGGCAGTGGCTTCTCAGCTGGTCTCAGCACTGCAGTGCTTTGGGGCGAGCTTGTTGGATACGGGCAATCACATCGGCCAGCGCTTCTTCCGCTGCAGCCAGCTCAAACTGGGTTTGCAGGTTCAACCAAGACTGGGCTGAGGTACCAAAATAGGCGGCTAGGCGCACCGCCGTATCAGCGCTGATGCCCCGCAAGCCTTTGACGATCTCGTTGATGCGGCGCGGCGGCACATCAATCGCTTTGGCCAGCGCATACTGGCTCAAGCCCATGGGCTGCAGCCATTCCTCCATCAAGATTTCGCCGGGGTGCGGCCATGGGATTTGTCGGGCCATGTGGGCTTCCTTTCAGTGGTAATCGGGTAGCGCCGGCGCTCATAGGCCTCAATCAAAGTCACCAAGGCATCAAAGCTGACACCATCCGCACTGGTGGGGGCTGGTTCTGTTGCAGCATCAAAGAACGCCTCGGCCATTTTCAACGCGGCCAAGTAGTCTTCTTCGGTACGGATGGGGGTAAGCAGGAGTTTCATGCGTTGCGACCAATGAGCTACTTTGCGCCAGCCGCGCCCAAAGGCAAAGTCCAATGGATGGCGCATTTGCGCACCATCAATGGGTTCTGTAAATCGCCCCGTGCGGCAACCTACCCCAACCGCAAAAGCAAATCCCGCAGCCTCTGCGCCGTAGCCACCGGCTGGCGCTGGTTCAGCGCTAAGGCAATGCCGATATGCGGCAGGTTCTCGGTATCGGCCAGTTCGCGGAAGACCACGCCTGGGGTCGATGCCTTGGCCACCACGGCGGGCACCAGGGCCACGCCCAAACCTGCGCCAACCAAACTCACCAAGGTTTGCGCCTGCACGGCGTGTTGCTTGATTTGCGGCATGAAACCGGCGTTCTGGCAGGCTAGCACCACCAGCGCGTGCAGGCCGGGCACTTCGCTGGGGCGGTAGTTCACAAAGGGCTCGTTGGCCAGGTCGAGCAGGCGCAGCTCGTCCTTGATCAGCAGCGGGTTGCCGGCGGGCAGGGCGGCAATCAGGCGGTCGGGCTCGACCATGGTGATGGCCAGGTCGCTCGCCTGCGTTACCGGGTAGCGCAGCAGGCCGGCGTCGAAATCGCCGTTGGCGACATGGGTGCAGATCTCGCGCGTGGTGGATTCGGTCAGCACCAGATCGATGGCAGGGTAGGCGCTGCGAAAAGCCTGCACCAGCTGCGGGATCAGCGAGAAGGTGGCTGACCCGATAAAGCCGATATGCAGCCGCCCAATCTCGCCGCTGGCCGTGGATTGCGATACCGCTTTGACCTGCTGCGCATGAAAAAGCGCCAACTTGGCGCTCTCCAGCGCCGCAACGCCGGCGGTGCTGAGCATCGTGCCGCGCCGGTCGCGCTCGAACAGTTGCACGCCCAGCTCGTCTTCGAGCTTGCGGATCGACTGCGACAGCGGCGGCTGCGACATATGCAGCTGCTCAGCAGCCTGGCGGTAGTTCAAGGTATGCGCCAGCGTGACGAAGTGGCGCAGTTGGCGCAGGTCCATTGATATCTCCGGTGTATCAGCATCTGTCAATTAAGACATAGACATGTTGCTCGACCATATCAAATAATGGGCCCAACCACTATCACAACCAAGACGGAGACAAGCCTTGAGTGCATTGACAGGCGTGCGGGTGCTGGACCTTTCCAGCGTGATTTTCGGCCCCATGGCCAGCCAGGTGCTGGCCGATTACGGCGCAGAGGTGATCAAGATCGAGCCGCCCACGGGCGATTCCACGCGCTACACCGGCCCGGCCGTGGAGCCCGGTATGGCGGCCATGTTCATGGGTGCCAACCGCAGCAAGAAAAGCGTGGTGCTGGATCTGAAAACCGCCGAGGCGCAGGCCGCGCTGCATGCGCTGCTGCAGAGCACCGATGTCTTCATGCACAGCATGCGGCCGCAAAAACTTGCCAAGCTGGGGCTGGACCCGCAAACGCTGCGCCAGCAGTACCCGCGCCTCATTTACGTGGGGTTGCACGGTTTTGGCGAAGACGGGCCTTATGCCGGCCTGCCCGCGTATGACGATGTGATCCAGGGCATGAGCGGCCTGGCCGATCTGATGGAGCGCCAAACCGGCGAGGCGCGCTACCTGCCCACGATTGCGGCCGACAAAACCTGCGGCCTGGTGGGCGCACATGCGGTATTGGCCGCGCTGTTTCAGCGCGAGCGCACAGGCGAGGGCAGTTTTGTGGAAGTGCCCATGTACGAAACCATGGTTGGCTTCAACCTAGTCGAGCATTTTTACGGCATGCATTTCACGCCGCCGCTCAGCGGCGCGGGCTATCCGCGCGTGATGGCGCCCTGGCGCCGACCTTACAAAACGCTGGACGGCCACATCTGCATGATGCCGTACACCGACGCGCATTGGCGCAAGTTCTTTGGCGCAGTCGGCGAGCCGCAACTGGCTAGCGAAGAGCGCTTTGCTACGCAAGCTGCGCGCACCAAAAACATTGCCCAATTGCTGGAGGTGATGAGCAGCCACGTGGCGCAAAAAGACACGGCGTATTGGATAGCTACTTGCGAGCAGCTGGAGATACCTGCCGCGCCGGTGGCGCGCATGGACGATTTGCCGGCCGACGAACATTTGCAGGCCACGCAGTTTTTTGTAGAAAAAGACGACGCCAAGATGGGCCGGGTGCGTTTTCCGCGCTCTTCTGTGCGGATTGATGGCGAGCAAGCGCCCATCAGCATGCCGCCGCGCCTGGGCGAGCACACGCAAGCGCTGCTGCGTGAAGCGGGTTGGGACGATGCGCGCATTGCAGCGTTGCAAAACCCGCAAAGCTGAACCTATTGGCAGAGGAAAGAACATGAGCGCCAACCACATCATCACCACTGTCAGCAACCGCGCAGCCGCCTTGGCCGCCACGCCGCGCATGGGCCAGGGCTTTGTCTGGCAAGACTTGCAAGTGGGCCAGCAGCTGCGCACTTTCCGCCGCACGGTCACAGAGACGGACCTGGTCAACTTCATCAACACCACCGGCATGCTCGAAGCCATCTTTATCGAAGACGGCTACGACGGCGGTGCCATCCGCGGCCGCCCGGTGCCGGGCGCGCTCACTTACACGCTGATCGAAGGCTTCATCCTGCAAAGCATGATCCAGGGCACAGGCCTGGCCATGCTGGAGCTGCACCAGAAGATTCTTGGCCCGGTAGTGGTGGGCGACACCATCGAAGCGCTGGTGGAAGTTACCGGCATCAAGCCCACCAGCAAAGGCGGCCGCGCAGTGGTCACCTCGCGCATCGAGGTGTACAACCAGCGCCAGGAGCAGGTGATGGTCTACACGGCGGTGCGCTTGCTGGCCGGGCGCAGCTGAGTTGTTCGTAATCCCCAAAAAACAGGAGACAAACATGCAATCTTCATTGCCCTTGTTCACACGCCGCGCCATTGGGCTCGCGGTTGTCGCTGCGGCTGCGGCCAGTTGGGCGGGCGCAGTGCAGGCGCAAGACGCCTGGCCCAGCAAGCCGATCACCATGGTGGTGCCTTTTCCGCCTGGCGGGCCAACCGATATGGTGGCGCGCGTGCTGGCGCAGCAAGTAGGCCAGCAACTGGGGCAGACCGTGGTGGTCGACAACCGTCCGGGTGCCAACGGCAATATCGGCAATGCGCTGGTGGCCAAGGCGGCGCCCGATGGTTACACCGTGCTCTACAACACCTCGTCCATCTCGCTCAGCCCTTCGCTGTACAAAAAGCTGAGTTACGACGTGAACAAGGATCTGCGTCCGGTGGCGCTCACCGCCGTGGTGCCGCTGGGCCTGGTCGTCAACCCCAAACTGCCGGTGAACAATGTGCAGGAGTTTGTGCAGTACGCGCAGGCCAACAAGGGCAAGCTCTCGTACGGCTCGGCGGGCAATGGCAACGTCACGCACTTGGCGGCTTTTCAGGTGGTGCAGCATTTCAAGATTGACGCCAGCCACGTGCCCTACAAGGGCAGCGCGCCGGCCGACGTGGATTTGGTGGCCGGCCAGATCGACTTCATGACCGACACCATCAACTCGGTGGCGCCTTTCATCAAAGATGGCCGGCTCAAGCTGCTGGCGGTGAGCTCGTCCAAGCGCCTGCCCAATTTCCCCGATGCGCCAACCTTGGCCGAAAGCGGCATGACTGGCTTTGACGCAGGTGCTTGGCAAGGCGTGATGCTGCCCGCCAAAACGCCCGACGCCATTGTGCAGCGCCTGAACGCCGAACTGATGAAGGCGCTCAAAGACCCCGGCGTGCTGGAGAAACTGCGCCTGCAAGGCACCGAGCCCCTGGGCTCCACGCCGCAGGCTTATGGCGACTACATCAACAGCGAAATCAAGCGCTGGGCCGGTGTGGTCAAAAGTACCGGCGTATCGCTGGACTGAAACCAAGAAAGTGTGAAGCCATGACAATTCTGGATGGACTCGGCCTGACCAGCATCCCGCCCGAAGGCGAGGCGTTGCGCGCCCAGGTGCGGGCGTTTTTGCAAGACGCGGTCAAAGATATTCCGGCGCATATCCGCGCCAAATCCTGGAGCGGTTACGACCCGGCTTTCAGCCGCAAACTCGGCGCACAAGGCTGGCTGGGCATGACTTTCCCCAAAGCCTACGGCGGCCACGAGCAGGGCGCTTTTGCGCGCTACGTGGTGGTCGAAGAGCTGCTGAACTTTGGCGCGCCGGTGGGCTCGCACTGGATCGCCGAGCGCCAGAGTGCGCCGCTGATTCTGAAATACGGCACCGAGGCGCAAAAGCAGAAATACGTGCCGCCGGTAGCGCGTGGTGAGAGCTATTTCTGCATCGGCATGAGCGAGCCCAACGCCGGCTCCGACCTGGCCAGCGTGCGCACCCGCGCCGTGCCCAACGAGCAAGGCTGGTTGCTGAACGGCCAAAAAATCTGGACCACCAACGCCCAGCACTGCCAATACATGATCGCTCTGGTGCGCACCTCGGGCGAGGCGGCAGACCGGCACAAAGGCTTGTCGCAGCTGATTGTGGACTTGAGCCTGCCGGGCGTGACGGTACGCCCGATCGAAGACATGTCGGGTGACAGCCATTTCTGCGAAGTCTTTTTTGACAAGGTGCAACTGGCGCCTGACGCCTTGGTGGGCGCCGAAGGCCAGGGCTGGGAGCAGGTGACCGCCGAGCTCGCCTTTGAGCGCAGCGGGCCGGAGCGGCTGTTCTCGTCCATCGTGCTGTTCGACCAATGGTTGGCTTTCTTGCGCACCGAGAAAACGCCGCGCCCCGAATCTTTGCGCCTGGCGGGCCAGATTCTTACGCGCCTGGCACCGCTGCGTGCACTGTCGGTGGCGGTGCAAGAAAAGTTGGTGCAAGGCCAAAGCCCGATTGTGGAGGCCGCGCTGGTCAAAGACCAGGGCACGGTGCTGGAGCAGTACATTCCTGCCGCGATTGCCGACGACCTGATGGCCCGCGACGGCCAGCCGCTGCCGCCCGAGCTGCTGCAAACCCTGAACTACCTGACCCTGGTGTCGCCTTGCTACACCTTGCGCGGCGGCACGCGCAGCATTCTGCGCGGCATGATTGCGCGCGGCCTGGGCCTGCGCTGAGGAGACCAAGATGGACCATTTGATTGTTGATGCTCTGCGTGATTTGCTCATTGGCCAATGCACGCCAGCCGCAGTTCGCGCCATAGAAGCCGAAGTAGCGGCCCAGCCCGGCCAAGCCTCGGCCAGTGCCGCTGCGCTGTGGCAGCAGATCGAGGAAACCGGTTTTGCCGACCTGCTGCTGCCCGAAAGCGTTGGCGGTGCCGGCCTGGTGTTGCGCGATGCTTTCTCGGTGTGGGATTTGCTGGGCCAGCACGCCATGCCATTGCCCTTGGGCGAAACCATGTTGGCCCGCGCCTGGCTGGCAACTGCTGGCGCAAAAGTGCCGGCTGGCGCCATTGCGCTGGCGCCGCATTTGCTCGCTGTAGATGGCGGCGCTCAAGCGGCTGGCGTGCGCGGCGCGCGTGTAGCGGATTGGGTGCTGGCGCAAGAGGGCGCGCAACTGGTACTGCTGCCACTGGCTGCGGCGCAAGCCAGCCCGAGCATTTTTGTACTCGATGCCGATTTGCGCTGGGGCGCGGATGCGCTGGCGCAAGCACAGCGCGTGGCTGCACCGGCTTCCTTGCTGGTGGCGCAAGCCGGTTTGGTGTCTGCTTTGCTGGCAGGCGCTTTGCTCACTACTTTTGAGAAAACGCTGAACTTTGCCAACGAGCGCCAGCAGTTCGGCCGGCCAATTGGCAAGTTCCAAGCCATCCAGCACGAGCTGGCGGTGATGGCCGAGCACGTCAGCGCTTCCCGCATGGCTGCGCAGATTGCTTGCGAGGCCAATGGCTTGCAAGCCGATGCACTGAAAGTGGCCGTTGGCAAGGCGCGCACCAGCGAGGCGGCGGTGGAGGTGGCTTCGCTGGCGCATTCCAT
This sequence comes from Comamonas trifloxystrobinivorans, assembly GCF_043359985.1. Classification (NCBI taxonomy): domain Bacteria; kingdom Pseudomonadati; phylum Pseudomonadota; class Betaproteobacteria; order Burkholderiales; family Comamonadaceae; genus Comamonas; species Comamonas trifloxystrobinivorans. The sequence continues at coordinate 217,299 of NZ_JBHZGV010000007.1, read as the reverse complement.
CCATGGTGCCATCGGCTTCACGACCGAGTTCGATCTGCAACTGTTCACCCGTCGCCTGCACCTGTGGCGCCAAACGGCCAACAGTGAAGCCTATTGGCAGCTGCAGGCCGGCCAGGCGCTGGTGGCGGCTGGCGGCATCAGCCTCGATGTCATCCGCCAGATCACCGACAGCACCGCGCCTGCTGCATAGGTGCACAGCAGTCTGCGTAAATTGGCACCTGATTGGCCGCAACCCGCGCCGTTTTTCGGCTAAGGTTGCGGTTTGTCCGTAGAAGAATGAGGAGTCAAGTCCGATGGCGGTCTATACCGAAGATGTGCAAAGCGAAGTCCGGGGCCGCGTCGGCCTGATCACCCTGAACCGCCCCAAGGCGCTGAATGCGCTGTCGCTGGCCATGGTGCGCGAGCTGATGGATGTGTTGCTGCGCTGGCAGCAAGATGCCAACGTGGTGGCCGTAGCCATCCGTGGCAGCAATAAGGATGGCGCTTTTGGCGCCTTCTGCGCGGGCGGCGACATCCGCTTTTTGCACGCAGCCGGCATGCAAGGCAACCCTGAGCTGGAAGATTTCTTCACCGAAGAATACGCACTCAACCACCTGATCCATAACTTTGGCAAGCCCTACATCGCCTTCATGGACGGCATCGTCATGGGCGGCGGCATGGGCATCAGCCAGGGCGGCACGCTGCGCATCGTGACTGAGCGCACCAAGATGGCCATGCCCGAGACGGCGATTGGCCTGTTCCCCGATGTGGGCGGCGGCTATTTCCTCTCGCGCTGCCCAGGCCACGCGGGCGAATACCTGGCCCTGACCGGCCAGATGATCGGCGCGGCCGACGCCATGGCCTACCAGTTGGCCGATGGATTTTTGCCCAGCGAAAAGCAGGCTGCGGTGTGGGAAGGTCTGGCCAACGGCAGTCTGGCCGACGCCAAGGCGGTGGAGGCTTTTGTCACCGCCCAATTGGCAGCTGCACCGGCTCGCGCTACGGCAGCGGTGGATGCGGAAATCGAGCAATTTTTTGCCCTGGCCGACGTGCCAGCCATCATCGGCGCGCTCGAAGCGGCCAGCAGCGAGTTTGCCAAAACCACGGCTGCCACCTTGCGCAAGCGCTCGCCGCTGATGCTGTACGTGGTGCTGGAGCAAGTGCGCCGCGCCCGCCAGCAAACCCTGGCGCAAGACCTGCGCATGGAGCGCGACATGGTGCGCCACTGCTTCTACCTGCGGGCAGACCGCAAGAGCGAAACGCTGGAAGGCATTCGCGCACTGGCCGTGGACAAAGACCACAACCCGCAATGGAGCCCGGCGCGCATTGAAGAGGTGGATCTGAACGAAGTGGCGCAAATGTTTGTGAGCCCCTGGCCCGCCCACTCGCACCCGCTCAAAGATCTGGCCTGACTTAAAACCCAAGGTTCCTCACTGATTCGCGGGGCGCAAGTATGGTGCTGAAGCTGGCAGCAATGCCTGTGTAAAGAGTCTTCGTTTTGAGGTGGTGATATGGCCGCGTATGCTTTGTTGCGGGGGCTTGCCGTACCCAGGTACTGTCTGCACCCCCGACGCCGCGCCTACGCGACCATCTCACCATTGTTGCGAACCATTCCAGCGCCCCGTTCACTGCGAAGTGATGTTGTCTGAATATCGGTGAATCAAGCCTTTGCTTTCTCCTGTGTTCCGAGAAGATCCAAAAACTAAAAGCGACCGTTCGGGTCGCTTTTTTCATGGCGTGGGCACCTGCGCGCCCAATGCTCAGCGCGTATGCACCTTCATCGCGCGCTCCACCTCGCGCTTGCTCTCGCGTTCTTTGATCACGTCGCGCTTGTCGTGCTCGGCCTTGCCCTTGGCCAGGGCGATATCGCATTTGGCTAGGCCGTTTTTCCAGTGCAGGTTGATAGGTACCAGGGTGTAGCCTTTTTGCTCGACCTTGCCGATCAGGCGGCGGATCTCGTCCTTCTTCATCAACAGCTTTTTGATGCGGGCGGCATCGGGGCTGACGTGGGTAGAAGCGGTCTTGAGCGGGTTGATCTGGCAGCCCATCAAAAACAGCTCGCCGTTCTTGATCAGCACGTAGCCATCGGTCAGTTGGGCCTTGCCTTCGCGCAGAGCCTTCACTTCCCAGCCGTGCAGCACCATGCCCGCCTCAAAGCGTTCTTCAAAGAAATAGTTGAATGCCGCCTTCTTGTTATCGGCTATGCGGCTGTTGGTGTTGTTCGTCTTCGACATAATTACCATCTTAGGGGCAAAAGCGCGTTTCCAAGTCTGTAGGGCTGCTGGGAGCGCCTAATTTTGCCCAAGCCCTCATTTTAAGAAGAATCCGGGCAGCCGGGCCCCAAGGTCCGGACTGCCGCGCTTGCATGAAAACTGTCAACAAGTCCGTTCTGATCTGGTACAGCCCCCAGGAAATGTTTGATCTGGTGGCCGATGTGCCGCGTTACTCCGAATTTCTGCCTTGGTGCGACCACGCACAGGTGCTGGAGCAACACGCCGATGGTGTGACTGCCGAGGTCGGCATCTCGCTGGCGGGCATCAAAAAGTCCTTCGTCACGCGCAATACCTACGATCCGGGCAAGCGCCTGCAGATGCAACTGGTCAAAGGCCCGTTCTCGCACCTGCAAGGCGATTGGCAGTTCCACCCGGTGGGTGATGGCAGCCAACGCGCCTGCAAGGTGGAGCTGAACCTGAGCTATGGCTTTGACAGCCTGGCGCTGGCGGCCGTGGTGGGCCCGATTTTTGACAAGATCGCGGCCAGCATGATGGACGCTTTCATTCAGCGCGCCGAGAAAGTGTATGGCTGAGCCTGCATTCATCAGCGTAGAAGTGGCCTGGGCCGAGGCCGGCCAGGTGCGCTCGGTGCTACTGCAATTGCCAGCCGGCTCCAGCCTGGGCGCTGCTTTGGCTGCCGCCAGTGCGCAAAGCAGCCAAGCCTTTGCAGCTGAGCAAGATGCCGGTATTTGGGGGCGCCAGCGCCCGCGCGAAACCTTGCTGGCGGATGGCGATCGCGTAGAGCTGTACCAGCCCTTGCTGGTAGACCCGAAAAAAGCCCGGCGCGAGCGCTTTGCCAAGCAGGGCGCCCGCCGGGCCGGCCTGTTCTCGCGGCGCCGGCCGCAGTCCAAACAAGGCTACGGCGCCTGAATCAGCGCCCATGAAAAAAGCCAAGCAACTGATGCTGCTTGGCTTTTTGACTTTTTGACAGCTTGGCCGGGAGCCGCTGTTTTTAACAGTTGTTGGCGATGGCGTCGTTGATGCGTTGCTGCTCTTCGGCGCGCTTGTTGGCATCGATATAGACCATTTCACCCTTCTCATTGGGCATGCGCACGGCTTTGCCGGTGTCGAACATGGTCTTGGCTTGCTGGGCGCGCTTGCAGTTGTCGGCCCGGGCGGCGGCCTGCTTGGTTTTCTCGGCCTGCTCGGCGTCTTTTTTGGCCTTTTCCTCAGCCTGCTTCTTGGCTTCGAGCTCTTTGTCTTTGCCGCTGGGCGCTTTGGGCGCGGGCTTGGCGGCGCTCTCGGCCGGGGCAGCTTCGCCTTCGGCGGGGGCGGCTACCTCACGCATGGCGGGGCCGGTGCCAGAGCTTTTGACATCGTTGAGCGCGCCATAGCCTTTGGGCTTTTTGACAATGTTTTTCTCCGGGATCTCTGCTCCCGGCGGGCGGTCGCTGAAGACCTTGCGGCCATCTTTGTCTACCCACTGCCATTGGGCCATGGCGGCGGGCGCGGCAAGGCCAAAGGCCAGGGATAGTGCGAACAGCTTGAAAAGTTTCATCCTTTGAGTGTAGCGTGAGCCGCGCAAAGCGCGTGTGAAGTTGTTGGTTGCGCAGTACACCTGCAGTCTGGGGTGGGAAATCTTGCTGACAAGCAAGCTCTATGCAAAAAAAGCTAGAATCCTTTTTTTGGAGCTTTCACAATGCGCCTGATCGGAAAAGCGCTCACCTTCGACGATGTGTTGCTGGTGCCCGCATACTCCCAAGTCCTGCCCAAGGACACTTCTCTCAAGACCAAATTCTCCCGCAATATCACGCTGAACCTGCCCCTGGTGTCTGCCGCCATGGATACGGTGACCGAAGCACGCTTGGCCATTGCCATTGCCCAAGAGGGCGGCATCGGTATCGTGCACAAGAACATGACGGCCGAGCAACAAGCGGCTGAAGTGTCCAAGGTCAAGCGCCACGAATCAGGCGTGGTGCACGACCCGGTCGTGATCACCCCCGAGCACACGGTACTGCAAGTGCTGGAGCTGTCGGAAAACCTGGGCATCTCGGGCTTCCCGGTGTGCGACGGCGGCAAGGTGGTTGGCATTGTGACCAGCCGCGATCTGCGCTTTGAAACCCGCTACGACGTGAAGGTGCGCGACATCATGACTCCGCGCGAACGCCTGATCACCGTCAACGAAAAAGACGACACCACGCCCGCCGCTGCCAAGGCGCTGCTGAACAAGCACAAGCTGGAGCGCATCCTGGTGGTGAACGACGCCTTCGAGCTCAAGGGCCTGATCACCGTCAAAGACATCACCAAGCAAACCACTTTCCCCAATGCCGCCCGTGACCGGGCCGGTTCGCTGCGCGTTGGCGCTGCCGTGGGTGTGGGTGCTGGCACGGAAGAGCGTGTCGAGCTGCTGTCCAAGGCAGGCGTGGACGCCATCATTGTGGACACGGCCCACGGCCACAGCAAGGGCGTGATCGACCGCGTGCGCTGGGTCAAGCAAAACTACCCGCATATCGACGTGGTGGGTGGCAACATCGCTACCGGCGCTGCTGCGCTGGCACTGGTGGAAGCGGGCGCTGATGCGGTCAAGGTTGGTATCGGCCCTGGCTCCATCTGCACCACGCGTATCGTGGCCGGTGTGGGCGTGCCCCAGATCATGGCAATCGACAGCGTGGCTCAAGCCCTGCAAGGCACGGGTGTTCCGTTGATCGCTGACGGCGGTATCCGCTTCTCGGGCGATATCTCCAAGGCGCTGGCTGCTGGCGCATCGACGGTGATGATGGGCGGCATGTTTGCCGGCACCGAAGAAGCCCCTGGTGAAGTCATCCTGTTCCAAGGCCGCTCCTACAAGAGCTACCGCGGCATGGGCTCGATCGGTGCCATGCAACAAGGCTCGGCCGACCGCTACTTCCAGGAATCCACCACCGGCAACCCCAATGCCGACAAGCTGGTGCCCGAAGGCATTGAAGGCCGCGTTCCCTACAAGGGCTCGATGGTTTCCATCGTCTACCAAATGGCCGGCGGCGTGCGCGCCTCCATGGGCTACTGCGGTTGCGCCACCATCGAAGAGATGAACAACAAGGCCGAGTTCGTGGAAATTACCTCCGCCGGTATCCGCGAATCGCACGTGCACGACGTGCAGATCACCAAGGAAGCGCCTAACTACCGCGCCGACTAATTAGTCCCCCCTGAGGTGCCGTTGGCACCTTCCCCCAGGGGACAACGGCCTTTGCTGCGGGGCGGCCCTTGCTGGCCGTTCTTGTCTGCGCTGCGCCAGTGCTGAGATGCGTGGGCTATGGCAAACAGGTAAACAGACCAGAACGACAAATTCTGGTCTTAATGCTAGAATCTGGTCTGAACTATTTGTTCAGGCCAGATTTTTTTATTTCTACCTATGCAATCCGTCGGCATCTACGAAGCCAAGACCCGTTTTTCCGCACTGATCGAACTTGTCGAGCAGGGCGAGGAAGTGCGCATCACGCGCCACGGCAAGGAAGTAGTGCGCATGCTGCCAGTGCGCCGGCGGCCGGTCATCTCGGACGAGCAGATCGCCCGCGAGCTGGGCCAGATTGCCGCCTTGCAAGCCAGCATTGCACCGGCGGCAGCCCACGAAGAGGCTGCAGCCCTGCGCAAAACCGGCCGGAGCGAAGCCGCATGAGCAGCCCAGTCACCGCTTTTGTGCTCGACGCCTCCGTCACCGCAGCCTGGCTGCTGCCAGACAACGCCAGCGAAGCCACGCGCCGCCTTTACACCCGCATCCGCCGCGATGAAGTCGATCCGCACGCGCCCAATTTGTGGCAGTGGGAGTGCGGCAATCTCATCGCCAGTGGCGTCAACGCTGGTCGCATTCCGCACACCTCGGTGGAAGGTTTGTGGGGCGTGCTTGAAGCCATTCGTCACCGCGTGGAGCTGCATGAGCTGGCTCCCGCACAGCACAAAGCCGTGCTCGACGTAGCACTTGAAACCGGCTTGCCCACCTACGACGCCGCTTATCTGTGGCTGGCAAGATCGCTCAAATTGCCGCTCGCCACATTCGATACAGCGCAAGCCAAGGCCGCTAAAAAAAGCGGCGTGGCGCTGCTTGACTTGAACGACCTCTGAACTCAACCCCAACCGTTTTACTTAGCTCTAAAACACCATGCAACACGACAAGATCCTCATTCTCGATTTTGGCTCGCAGGTCACGCAGCTCATCGCTCGCCGCGTGCGCGAAACCAATGTCTACTGCGAAGTGCATCCCTGTGATGTGACGAGCGACTGGGTGCGCGAATTTGCCGCCGACGGCAAGCTCAAAGGCGTGATCCTTTCCGGTAGCCACGCCAGCGTTTATGAAGTGGATGACCGTGCGCCAGACGCTGTGTTCGAACTCGGCCTGCCCGTGCTCGGCATCTGCTACGGCATGCAAACCATGGCTACCCAATTGGGTGGCAAGGTGGAAGGCTCCAATACCCGCGAATTCGGTTACGCCGAAGTGCGCGCCCACGGCCACACCAAGCTGCTCGAAGGCATCGAAGACTTCAGCACGCCAGAAGGCCACGGGATGTTGAAGGTCTGGATGAGCCACGGCGACAAGGTCACCCAACTGCCCGAAGGCTTCAAGGTGATGGCCTCCACGCCCAGCTGCCCCATCGCCGGCATGGCTGACGAAGCTCGCGGCTACTACGCCGTGCAGTTCCACCCCGAAGTCACGCACACCGTGCAAGGCGCGGCCATGCTCAACCGCTTCGTCAAGGGCATCTGCGGCGCGAATGCGGACTGGATCATGGGCGACTACATCGAAGAAGCCGTTGCCAAGATCCGCGAACAAGTGGGCGACGAAGAAGTCATCCTCGGACTCTCCGGCGGTGTCGACTCTTCCGTAGCCGCAGCGCTGATCCACCGCGCCATTGGCGACCAACTCACCTGCGTGTTCGTTGACCACGGCCTGCTGCGCCTGAACGAAGGCGATATGGTCATGGAGATGTTCGAAGGCAAGCTGCACGCCAAGGTGGTGCGCGTTGACGCCTCCGACTTGTTCCTGGGCGAGCTGGCTGGTGTGTCCGAACCCGAGCAAAAGCGCAAGATCATCGGCCGCCTGTTCGTCGACGTTTTCAAGGCCGAAGCCAGCAAGCTCAAGGCTGCGAACGCCGGCAGCAAGGGCGCAACCTTCCTGGCGCAAGGCACGATCTACCCCGACGTCATCGAATCCGGCGGCGCCAAGAGCAAGAAGGCCGTCACCATCAAGAGCCACCACAACGTGGGCGGCCTGCCAGAGCAACTCGGCCTCAAGCTGCTCGAGCCGCTGCGCGACCTGTTCAAGGACGAAGTGCGCGAACTCGGCGTGGCCCTGGGCCTGCCGCGCAACATGGTCTACCGCCATCCATTCCCCGGCCCAGGCCTGGGCGTGCGCATCCTGGGTGAAGTGAAAAAGGAATACGCCGAGCTGCTGCGCCGCGCCGACGCCATCTTCATCGAAGAGCTCAACAACTGGACCGACGAAGCGACCGGCAAGTCCTGGTACGACCTGACCAGCCAAGCCTTCACCGTCTTCCTGCCCGTCAAGAGCGTGGGCGTCATGGGCGACGGCCGCACCTACGACTACGTCGTGGCCCTGCGCGCCGTGCAAACCAGCGACTTCATGACCGCCGACTGGGCCGAGCTGCCTTACGGCCTGCTCAAGCGCGTCTCCAACCGCATAATCAACGAAGTGCGCGGCATCAACCGCGTTACCTACGATGTGAGCTCCAAGCCACCTGCAACCATCGAGTGGGAATGATTCTGGAATAGGAAACAGCCAGAATTCCCAGGCATCAAAACCAGCAAATCCCGCTTTATGGCGGGATTTTTTTCGTCTGTTGCTGAAGGGGATTGCCGAAAGCGCGTCAGGAATACAGGTCAGGTTTAGCCAACCGAGATTTGTCCATGCAGAGGTCCAGGGAGCATGCCGGCTTCAGCATGGCGCGTTGAGCCTGCGCACAGCGACAACTCAGGTGGCACGCAAAAAGTCAATCAACACCTGGTTGAACTCCTCCGCATGCGAGAGATTGCAACCGTGGGGACCGCCTTTGATGACATGCATCTGACTGCCTTTGACAGCCTGGTGGGTGCGCGTACCGCTGTCTGCCAGTGGCACGATCTGGTCGCTATCGCCGTGGATGACCAGCGTCGGTATGCTGATCTTGGCCAGATCGGCGCGAAAATCCGTGCCCGAAAACGCGGCAATGCAATCGTGCGTGCCTTTGGGCGATGCAAAGGCTGCCATCATGAAGGTGTACTGACGCTGCGCTTCGCTGACCAGGAGCTTGCCCTTGGCGTCGGCGTAAAAGTTCTTGCTGAAGGCTTCCAAAAACGCCAGTCGGTCTTTGGTAATGCTGCTTTGGCGCTCGGCTATATCTGCTTTCGTCACTTTGCCTTCAGGGTTGTCTGCGGCTTTCAGCCGGTACGGCGTAACGGCTGCGGCAAACACTGCACGCGCAATGCGTTTGCTGCCGTACATGCCCAAATAGCGCGCCACTTCGCCGCCGCCCATCGAAAAACCGACGAGGGTGACTTTCTTTAAATCCAGCTTGACCAGCAAGGCCTCCAGATCCTGGCTGAAGCGGTTGTAGTCATAGCCTGTCCAAGGTTGGGACGAGCCGCCGAAGCCGCGCCGGTCATAAGTCACCACGCGGTAGCCCGCATCGACCAGCGGCGCAATCTGCGCCTCCCAGCTGCGGCCGCTGAGCGGCCAGCCGTGGATCAGCACCACCGGGTCGCCCTGACCAACATCCTGGTAATGCAGCTCGATGGCGGCCGGGGTGTCAGGAACAGTGAGATAAGGCATAAAAACTCCTATGAAACTGTGGCGAAACATGCCCACCTTGGCGGTTGATGATCAACGGGGACTGCTCTGCTTAATGGGCTGAGCATTTGCTGCCCATAAGGCGGCCATCGTTGACACGGAACGCTGTGTTGAGCGGGCCTTTTCAGATCTCTTCCGGCTGCTTGCATCTTGGGACGCTGACGCTTACCGTTCCATCGGGGCTTGGTTTGCCAGCTGTGGAAGCTGCAGCGCCAAAAAGAGTTGTCGGCGGAGAGTCCCACTTTGCAGTCGCTTGCTATTGGGTCAGGTCGAAGGTGGTCTTTTCAAGCAACCGGCTCGCTGGCATCCTTTCTTCCTTCCGCAGTCTGCCTCGGTGCGGCGAACTTGGCTGTAGGCCGCATGCCCGAGCGGCGCCTGGATGGGGTGTGCGGCAACGGCATGTAACGAGCCCGGCGTGCTTGCCAGACATGGCGGAAACAGGAAGAGGGACGGCATCCTACAGCGGCGCAGCTGCCTTGCTTACTCGCTCGTAAAGTCAATGCCAAGGGGGACTGCAACGGATGGAAACAGAAAACCCGCCCTCGGTGCTTTCGCGTGCGAACCCGGACGAAACCGGAATTCGCCCCCAGGCGGGTTTGAGCAAAGCGTATGGGTTCAGCTTGCCGAGGTCAAGAAGGCGTTGGTCCCTTGTCTGGTGCCTGAGACTGCGGCTGCCTTGATCGCAGCTGCTGAACGCCCCATTCTTTATTTCGGCGGCGGCGTTATCCAATCTGAGGCGGCGGCACTGGCCGTCGCGCTGGCGGAAAAGGCGAGCTTGCCCACGGTCACGACCTTGATGGCTTTGGGGGCGATGCCTTGCACGCATCCGCTTTTGCTCGGCATGCTCGGCCAACATGGCGCGCCTTATACCAACTGGGCTTTGGAAGAGTGCGATTTGCTGATGGCGGTTGGCGCACGCTTTGATGACCGTGCTACCGGCAAGCTGTCCAGCTTTTGCCCGCAGGCCAAGATCATCCATATCGATATAGACCCGGCCGAACTGAACAAGCTCAAGACGGCGCATGTGGGCATAGTTGCCGACGCGGCTGAGGCGCTGAGCCGGTTGCTGCCGCTGGTGCCTGCCAGTGCCTGCGCTGACTGGCTTGCCCGTGTTGCAGTGCTCAAGGCCTTGCACCCGCAAAAGCTGCCGGGGAGCGATGATCCGCGTAGGCACTATGGTTTGATCCGCGCCGTGGCTGCGTGTTTGGGCGATGACGCCATCGTCACCACCGATGTGGGCCAGCATCAGATGTGGACCGCCCAGGCGTACCCGCTGGCACGGCCACGCCAGTGGCTCACTTCGGGCGGTCTGGGCACCATGGGATTTGGTTTGCCAGCCGCCATTGGCGCTGCACTGGCCGCGCCAGAGCGCACGGTGGTTTGCTTCACAGGTGATGGATCGATTCTGATGAACCTGCAAGAGCTGGTGACTTTGGCCGAGCTGCAGGCCCGGGTGAAGATCGTGCTGATGAACAACTCCGCGCTGGGCCTGGTGCACCAGCAGCAAACCCTGTTTTTCGGCTAGCGCCTGTTTGCCTCGCAGTTCCAGGTTGCGCCCGATTTTCTGGCCGCCGCCCGTGCGCTGGGCGTGGCTGCTGTTGATCTGGATGCGGCCCCCGACCCGCATGCCGCACTGGCCGAGGCCTTGGCCCTTGCTTGATCCACGCCAGCATCGACGTGCAGCAAAAGGTCTACCTGATGGTCCCGCCCGGCGCTGCCAACCGCGAGATGCTGGGCGCTTGAGGCGGGGGCTCGGGCGGGTATCAATCGTTTTGCTCAGCACCGGCTCGCCAGACGACTTTGCCCGCTTTCTGGTCGCCGAAAGCCAAAAGCGGTAGGCTTTGCTGGACAGCGGCGCCAGGATTGACCTGAATTGAGCGGGACCGGGCGGGGGTAAACCTGGCTCCCGTTTGGCTTTGACGGACCGACCCCGCAAGCGGTCTTTGCTTCATCAAATGCGTCGGATGCGGTCAGGCTTTGCGTTCAAAAAGGCAATTGGTAGTTGATGCCAATGTTTCATGGACTAAGGTTGCAGGCGAATGCAAGCTCCATGGTGGCTTATTGCCGGGTTCAGCTCTCCAAGATGAAATCCAGTTTTTCCTTGGCTCCCTGAACCAATCGAAGCTGGCTTTCCCACTGTGCTTTGATTCTGTCAATGGGTCCTGCAATCGCGAAGCTATACCAATCGGTTCCATAGCGGAATGGCACTGCAATCGAAGCAAGGTCAGCTACCTTCTCGCCTTCATTGGCTGCCCAACCTTGCTGCGCCCATTGCTCAGATAGTTGCAGAAAGCTATCGCGATCGGCAATCGTGTGCTCGGTAAATTTTTGCCAAGTGATTTGCTCCATGATTTTCTGCTTCTCGCTCGGGTCTTCCATGGCAAACAAGATCTTTCCCAGTGCATTGGACTGTAGTGGCCTGGAGTCGCCAACATCGATCGAGTATCGAATGGGATTGCTGGACGGAATGCAGGCCAGATAAATAACGCATGCATCCATTCTTTTACCCAAGACCACTGACTCGCCAGATTGGTCTCGAAGCTCATTGAGTACGGGCTCGCATAAATCGAGCAGCACATCGGATGTCGAAATTTTGAGGCATTGGGTCAACAGCTTTCTGGTCGGGTAGTAGCCCCCTCGTTTCCGAACTTCATAGACATAGCCCTTAACGGCCAAGGTGCGGACCAGCGCAAGGCAACTAGACATGGGGATGTTCAGTGCACTGGAAATTTCAGTCAAGGACAGAGGCCTGCACTCTTGAGAGAACAGCGCGATGACATCCAATGTTCGAGCAACTAGTTTCACTTCCATGAGGAAATTATCAACGCAGTTGAGGTCACTGCTTGTCCTTCCCTACCTGGATGTCTGCGGGAATACCATAGCTTGACTGCCTTGTTTGCCTGAATGAAAGTTCCTGTCAGGGAAATTTAATTCCCTGACAGGAAGGAATAAGCAACCTCGGAGGCAATATGAAACGACTAAAGCGTTGGATGAAGGCTCTGGTAGCAGGTGTGGCCTTGTATCCTCTTGCGACACTGGCCGCATACCCGGAGAAGCCTATACGGCTCATCATTCCGTTTGCCGCCGGCAGTTTGACGGACGTAGTGTTCAGGGTCCTGAGTCCAGAGCTGGAGCGCGAGCTGGGCCAGCCCGTTGTCATAGATAACAAGCCTGGCGCCAGCGGGATCATTGGAACGCAGTTGGCAGTTAATGCCGCGCCAGACGGATACACGCTGGTGTCGGTGGGAGTGACAAACGGTGCGAGCAACAAGGCTCTTTTTAAGAACCTGAGCTACAACCCGAGCAAAGATTTTGCGTCTATTGGCAAGGTTGCGGAATCTCCCTATCTCTTGGTTTCTGCATCTAGCTCTCCCATCGATAGTGCAGCTTCTTTGGCCAGAAGTGCCAAAAATAATCCGGAAAAGATTGCCTATGCCTACGCGTCGGGAAGTGCGCAGGTTTCAGGTGCAATGCTGGCCCAAGCCATGGGCGGTAAATTTTCACTGGTGCCTTATAAAAGTTCGCCACAAATATTGACGGACATTATTGGTGGAACGGTGGATACCACGTTGTCCGATTTCGCTGGAGGCATGGCACAAGTAAAAGCGGGAAAGCTGCGCGCATTAGGAGTGACAACCAAGGAACGCTTCCCGCTGGCTCCTGAGGTGCCTACGCTGATCGAAAGTGGTGTTCCTAATTTTGATGTCACGGTTTGGTTTGGGCTGGTGGGGCCCAGTGGGTTGCCAGAAGCAGTAATCGCTCGTTTGTCAAGCGCATTGAATAAGGCGCTTGTGTCCAGTGCAGTGACAGAACATTTTTCCAGGCAGGGCATTACCGCAACACCGAGTTCCCCGCAAGTCTTTCATCAGTTTCTGAGAAAAGAAATTGAAACTTGGGCTTCGATGGTTCAGGCGGCTGGGCTGGAGCCTCAGTAAAAATCTATCTTCTCGGGAGGTTTGAATGATGAAGGATGAAACCATCGGTTTTGTGGGTTTGGGGAATATGGGTTTTCATATGGCTAACCGCTTGGCTAAGGCTGGCTATTCTCTGGCTGTTTTTGATGTTGATAATAAATGGAAAAATTATTTTGAGGAGCTGGGGGTTCGGTGGGTGAGCTCACTGGTGGAACTGGCAAACACGGCTTCAGTGATCGGGGTCAGTTTGCCTACTCCACAAATCGTGGAGGCAGTGCTGTGTGGCAGCGAATTCATCTCAGAAGGAAATAAGGTTGAGGTTGTTTTTGATACATCTACAACGGGCCCGGAGGTGATCCGGCGTGCTGCTGCTGCGCTGGCTCGCAAAGATATTGTTTTAATTGATGCGCCTGTGAGTGGTGGAACTACAGGTGCAGAGAATGGAACTCTAAGCGTTATGGCTTCGGGCAATAAAGAGGCATTTGATAAAGTAAGGCCGTTGCTGACTGTGATTGGTCGAAGCGTTTTTTATTTGGGTGATTCTGTGGGGCAGGGGCAAACCATGAAAATCATCAATAACACCATGTGCGCTGTATCGACACTGGCTAGCTTTGAAGGCTTGGTGCTAGGAGTCAAGGCAGGCCTGGATCCCAAGATGATGCTGGATATAGTGAATGTATCCAGTGGTCGTTGCTTTGCCACTGAAGTGAAAATACCAGAGTGTATTTTGGAGAGAAATTTCCCGCTTAAATTCACCACTGACTTGCTGTTTAAAGATGTGAAACTTTGTCTGGATGAGGCAGATCGCCAAGGGCTGCCGATGTGGGTCAGCGATTCAGCCAGGCAGATGCTTGCATTTTCCATAGGGCAAGGTGATGGAAAAATGGATTATGGGAATCTGATAAAACGTTATGAAGAGTGGGCAGGTGTTCAGTTCGGAAATGTGGTGTAAGAGTATATTTAAGGGGGTGATATGGTAGAGAAGATTGAATTGGGTCGAAAAATTTTGAAAAAAACTTTAGGGGATGAGTATTATCAAAAAAGACTGGATTCTACAAATGATTTCAATGGGGCTCTGCGTAGACTGACGGATGAATATTGTTTTGGCGAAGTATGGGGGGACGATGCGCTTTCACCAAAAATTCGTAGCATGTTGGTGATTGCACTGTTGGCTTGTCAAGGGCGGGTGCCAGAGTTGAAAACTCATACTCTCGGGGCCATCAATAATGGTTGCAGCGCCGAAGAGATTAGGGCCGTGATGTTGCAGGTAGCGGTGTACTGCGGCGTGCCTGCAGGAGTGGAAGGCACAAGAACAGCGGAAGGCGTTTTGCGGGAAAAAAATCTGCTGTAGCTTGCAGTTGATCGAGTGTCCAGACCGGGCTGCGCCGTGACCATATGGCAACGGCCAGCCCAGCTAGGATTACCTTGACGCGTGAACTGGTTGAGGTCCTCTGGGCAGGGGCACAGTGCGTGCGGGCAACCGCCAACGAATATTTACATGGCGGCGCTCGGCTACTGGTTGCGGGGCGGCTGCGGGCGGCTACACTCGCATCGTTCAATTTACGGATCGTCTGTGAAGCTCCCATTTATTGCCCGTTCTCTGTTCGCTGCTGCGCTGGCGGCTGCGGCCTTGTCTGCCCAGGCGGCCAACCCCATCTTGGTGCTCAACTCGCTCGATGCGAACATCAGCGTGATCGACCCGGCCACGTGGAAGGAAGTCAAACGCATCCCCACGGGCAAGGAGCCACACCACCTCTACCTCACGCCGGACAGCAAATCGGTCATCGTGGCCAATGCCACCGGCGATTCGCTCACCTTTGTCGACCCCAAGACGGCCGATGTGCAGCGCGTGATCCAGGGCATTTCCGACCCTTACCATCTGCGCTTTTCGCCCGATATGAAATGGTTTGTGACGGCGGCCAACCGCCTCAACCATATTGATATTTACAGCTGGAACGGCACCGAGCCCAAGCTGGCCAAGCGTATTGCCACCGGTAAAACGCCCAGCCACTTGTGGATCGACAGCAAGAGCACGACGATCTACTCGACCATGCAAGACAGCGACGAGCTGATTGCGATCGACATCGCCAGCCAAACCCTCAAGTGGCGCATCAAGACCGGCACCATGCCGGCCGATCTGTATGGCAGCCCCGACAACAAGTTTGTCTTTGTGGCGCTGACGGGCAGCGACGGCGTGCAGGTGTTCGACGTGAGCGGCGCGCAGCCCAAGCTGGTCAACACCATCAAAACCGACAAGGGCGCACATGCTTTCCGCGCCGCTGGTGATGGCCGCCATCTGTTTGTCAGCAACCGCGTGGCCAACACCATCAGCAAGCTCGACATGCAAAGCCAGGCCGTGGTCGACAAATACCCCGGCCCCAGCGGCCCGGACTGCATGGACGTGAGCCCGGACGGCCGCTACATCTACCTGAGTTCGCGCTGGGCCGGCAAGATGAGCGTGATCGATACGCAAGAGCGCAAGGTGGTAAACCAGATCAAGGTGGGCAAATCGCCGCACGGCATCTGGACGCTGGACCACGCTCCGCGCTAAGCCGGAGAACCTGCCATGCGCCTGAAAACCTTTGCTCTGCTGGCTGCCAGTGCCTGCGCGGCCAGCAGCCACGCGCAAAAAACGGCTGAGCCGCCAGCACCGGCCTGCAACAAGCCGGTCTACCTGACGCTGGACACCGGCCACATGGGCGTGGCCGAGCACATTGCCCAGGTGCTGCGCCAGGAGCAGGTCAAGGTCACCTTCTTTGCCGCCAACGAGCGCACCAAAGAAGGCGATGGCAGCCTGGGCGAGCACTGGGCGCCGTGGTGGAAAGCCCGTGCCGCCGAAGGCCACGCTTTCGCCTCACACACCTGGGACCACGTTTACTGGCGCGCCGATGGTAAAAAAGAGCAGGGCACCGTGCGCAGCTTTGCCGTGCGCCCATCGCAAGGGCCGCGTGCAGGCCAAAGCTTCACGATGACGGTGCCTGAGTACTGCGCCGAAATCAAAAAATCCGAAGACCGCTTGCAGCAGGTCACCGGCGTGAAGCCGCTGCCGCTGTACCGTGCGCCCGGTGGCAAAACCTCGCCCGCGCTGATAGCGGCCGCGCAAAGCTGCGGCTATCAGCATGTGGGCTGGTCGCCTGCCGGCTTTCTGGGCGACGAGCTGCCCAGCGACAAATACCCCAACGCCCAGCTGCTGGACAAGGCGCTGAAAAACATCCGCCCCGGCGATGTTTTGCTCGCCCACCTGGGCATCTGGGACCGCAAAGACCCTTGGGCTCCTGCCGTGCTGCAGCCGCTGATCCAGGGGCTCAAAGCGCAGGGTTTCTGCTTTGCTACCTTGCGCGATCACCCCCAGTACCGGGATTGGATTCGCGGGCATTGATGCCAATGGCCGCCCGCGTTTGGCACACTGGCGGCCTTTGCAGCCCGCAAGCTTTCTTGCACCATGGAATTTCTCAGCTCGCTTTTTGACACCGCCCAGCAGTGGGTGTTTGAACAGGTGTTTCAGCCCTTGATGTTCAACCTGGGCCTGGCCAATTTTTTGGAAGATGGCTTCACGGCGGCGGGCTGGTTTCTGGTGGGCTGCGTGCAAATACTCATCATGGTGCTGGTGATTGCGCCCTTGCAGCGCTGGCGCCCGGTGGAGGCGGTAACGGACAAGCACGCCATCCGCGTGGACATGCTCTACACCATGATCCACCGCCTGGGCCTGTTCCGGCTGGCGCTGTTCTTCACCATCGACCCGCTGTGGGACTGGCTGGTGGGCAGCCTGCGCATGCAAGGCTTTGAGACCTGGCACGTAGACGCACTGTGGCCGGGCGTGACCGATGTGGCCTGGGTCAGCTTGTTGATTTACCTGGTGATCTTCGACTTTGTCGCCTACTGGATCCACCGCGGCCAGCACAGCTTTCTCTGGTGGTGGAAGCTGCACGCCTTGCACCATTCGCAGCGCCAGATGACGATGTGGAGCGACAACCGCAACCACCTGCTCGATGACGTGATCCACGACAGCATCCTGGTACTGGTAGCCGTGCTGATTGGCGTGGCGCCCAGCCAGTTCGTGGCCATTGTCGCCATCACCCAACTGAGCGAAAGCCTGCAGCACGCCAACCTGCGCGTGTGGTTTGGCCGCATTGGCGAGCGGCTGTGGATCAGCCCCCGTTTCCACCGCCGCCACCACGCCATCGGCATCGGCCATGAATCGCCAAGCAAACCGGTGGCAGCGGCTGGCGCGGCAACTGCTGTTGCTGCCTCTCAGCCGATAGCTGCTTCTGTTGATGCAGCCGCGCCCGCAAAGCCGCGCCCGCGCCTGGGTGGTTGCAACTTTGGCGTCTTGCTGCCTTGGTGGGACATGCTGTTTGGCACCGCCAACTTCGAGCTGCGCTACGACCCGACCGGCATCCGCGACCAGGTGCAGCCCAACAAACAAGGCCAGTTGCGCGACTACGGCAGCGGCTTTTGGAGCCAGCAATGGCGCGGGGTTTTGCGTTTGTTCAACCGGGCTTGAGGGGCGCCCGGGGCCGCTTTCAGCGTCTTGGGAAACGCTTAGAACGTGTTTACGATCTCCTCGCGCCGCGACAGCGGCTTTGCGAGACAAAGGGCTTCTTGCAAATTCTGCCTGTGCACTGCTCGCGGGGCTCTCTTACAGCCTTGCTTGTGCATCGCAAAGCCACTGTCCACAAGGGTTGCACCGAAATCGGCCGATTTCACAGCGCTGGGCCTTGTATGCACATGGGTGCATTCTGCGACCCATCGCAGCGAACTCGGACTCGATTGCGGCACAACGCGACTGCGTAGAGATCCTAAACACGTTCTTACAGCGGCGCCAGCTGGTAGCCAGTGCTGCGCCCGCCTGCTCCATCTTTTTGGAGCACGCCTTGCTCGACCAAGGCGGTGATGTCCCGCAGCGCCGTATCGCTGGAGCACTTGGCAATCGCTGCCCACTTGCTGGTGGTGAGCTTGCCGTCGAAGCCATCGAGCAAGCGGTTGAGCACTTTGGTCTGCCGCTCGTTCATTGGCGTCAGCGACCATCGGCGCCAGAACCGGGCTTTGCTGAGCACGTCTTCGAGCGTGGTGTTGGCCTGCTCAATCGCTTGTTGCAAGGCTTGCAAAAACCATTGCAGCCAGGCTGTGACGTCCATATCGCCCTTTTGTGTGCGCTCCAGTATCTCGTAGTAGGCTTTGCGCTCGCGCTGGATTTGGGCCGACAAGCTGTAAAAGCGCTGGCCGCTGCCATCGACCCGCGCCAGGAGCAGATCGCCCAAAGCGCGCGCCATGCGCCCATTGCCATCGTCGAAGGGGTGGACCGTCACAAACCACAGGTGGCCCAGGCCTGCTTTGATGAAGCCAGGCAGGGCATCGGCGTTGTTGACCCAGGCCAGCAGGGCTGCCATCTCGCCAGGTATCCGGGCAGCCGGGGGCGCCTCATAGTGAACCTTTTGCCGCTCGAAAGGGCCGGAGACAACTTGCATCGGGCCTGCCGCGTCGTCGCGCCAGGCGCCGACTGTCAGCTTGCTCATGCCGGAGTAGCCTGTGGGAAACAAAGCCGCGTGCCAGCCGAAAAGTCGCTGCTCAGTCACGGGCTGCTGGTGGTTGGCCGTGGCATCCAGCACCATCTCCACCACGCCTTCAACGTGCCGGTCTACCGGCGCCAAAGCGCCAATATCCACGCCCAAGCGCCGGGCGATGGACGAGCGCACAGAGGCCGCATTCAAGGTCTCGCCCTCGATCTCGGAGGTTTTGAGCACATCTTCCGTCAGCACCGTCAGGCTGGCCTGGTCGCGCAAGGCCATGCCGACATCGGCCAGGCGCCCCAGCAGCATGCCTTGGGCATGGCTTACGCGCTCCAGGGCTGGGGCCAGTGCCTGCATATCGAAGCGCCATTGGGGCCAATCAGGCGATTGCCAGATGTATTCGCCGCTAAACATGCGGTGAATAATACAGGCAATCACCGCAATCGGCCAGTTGCCGTTGGAAGCTGCTTACAAAGGGGGCGCTTCAAACCTTCTCTGACCAACTGCAAGGCCTTTACTCGAAGCGCGGAAACTTAGCGCTGATCGCCGCCCCGCAGCATCCACAAATACAGCTGCTCCACTTTCTCGCGCGCCCAGGGCGTCTTGCGCAAAAACTTCAGGCTCGACGAGATGCTCGGGTCCAGGTTGAAGCAGCGCACGGGGATGCGGTCGCCCAGGCCGGCCCAGCCGAAATGGTCGACCAGCTCGTTGAGCATGCGCTCCAGGGTGATGCCGTGGAGAGGGTTGCGCGGTTGTTCTGGGCTGTTCATGGGGGCTGATTGTCGTTGACTGGGCGGGTTTGCGTGCGGGCAGGGCCTCTCACCAGCCATGGCGGCGCATGTTTGCGGGCTGGGACTACTTCGCTGCAGCGCGGCTTGCCGCTAGGATGTGCGCTGGCGTGGCGCTGGGCTGCGCACCGGTCATAGTCAACTGCAAGGATAGATTCCCATGTCCCAACAAGGCACCAGCCTGATGCTGGATTCGTTTTGGCGCGCCGCGGCGTACTGTTTCCGGCCCCGGGTGATTGCTTTGTCGCTGGTGCCGCTGGTGGTGATGCTGCTGGCGCTGGGCGGCTGGGCGTATTTCTTCTGGTCGGGCAGCGTGGCGGCAGTGCAGCATTGGGTGGAAACCATTGGCTGGCTGCGCACCATGTTCAGCTGGTTTGGCGGCAGCAGCACTGAGGGTTTTGCTGCCGGCATAGCGCCTTTTGTGGTGCTGGTGCTGATGACGCCCGTGGCCGCCGTGCTGGCTTTGCTGGTGATCTCGTTTTTGATGACGCCTGCTTTGCTGCGCATGGTGACCGAGCAGCGCTTTGCCACCTTGGCCAAAAAGCACGGCACAGGTCTCATGGCTGCCATTGCCTGGGCGCTGGGCACTTCGGTGCTCGCGGTGATTGCCTTTGTCGTGACCATGCCGCTGTGGCTGATTCCGCCGCTGGTGCTGGTGGTGCCGCCGGTCATCTGGGGTTGGCTGACTTACCGTGTGATGAGCGTGGATGCATTGGCCGAACACGCCAGCAAGGCTGAGCGCAGCACCTTGCTGCAACGCTACCGCTGGCCGCTGCTGCTGATGGGTGTGATCTGTGGCTACATCGGCATTGCGCCCAGCGTGGTCTGGGCCTCGGGCATTGTGTTTGCCATTGGTTTTGTGGTGCTGGTGCCTATTGCGGTGTGGATTTACGCCATTGCCTTTGCTTTCTCATCGCTCTGGTTCATCCACTTCAGCCTGGCGGCCTTGCAACAGTTGCGTGCCGAGCAGGGCGATGGCGAGGTGATCGACGCGCCCGCCAGCGCGCCCGCATCGGCCCCGGGCGTGGACAACAGACTGCAAAACGAGCAATTGGTGCACCACAGCCCGGCGGCGGCAAGTGACCACGCACCGGATTGATGCATGCACCATAATGGTGCATAAAAGTGCAAATTTGGTGCATGCGCGCGCAGCGCAGGCTGCCTCTGCGGTCTGCACGCAGTTGGTGCCGTGCGTGGCTTGGTTTGCTCATTCTGGTGCGTCGGGGCAGGGCATATGCACGGTCAGCGTGCACTTCGCTGGGCGGTCGCGGTGCAAAAATAATTTCATGGTCGACAAGAGCGTAGGCCTCCCCAAAGCGCTGTACAGTCACGCTCAGCGCCGCGACAAGGCGGGTTTGCCGGGCCTGGGCCCCGGGCGCAGCAGGGTTGTCATAAAACTGGCACGCAAACTGCTTTAGTCTTGTCACAGCCTTTTTTATTCACGATTTTCTTTGGAGCTATAGATGGCCAAGAGCGTTGCAGATGTGATGAGCATGTTGAGCGAGAACGAGGTCAAGTTTGTGGACCTGCGTTTTACCGACACCCGTGGCAAAGAACAGCACGTCACGGTGCCTATCTCGCACTTTGACGAAGACAAGTTCAGCTCGGGTCACGCCTTTGACGGCTCTTCCGTCGCTGGCTGGAAGGGTATTGAAGCCTCGGACATGCTGCTGATGCCCGATCCCAGCACCGCCAACATCGACCCCTTCTTTGAAGAAACCACGCTGTTCCTGCAGTGCGATGTGATCGAGCCGGGCGACGGCAAGGCCTACGACCGCGATCCCCGCTCGGTGGCCAAGCGCGCCGAAGCCTACCTGAAGGCATCGGGCCTGGGTGATACCGCTTACTTCGGTCCTGAACCCGAATTCTTCATCTTCGACGGCGTGCGTTGGAGCACCGAACCCAACCACCCCTTCTACGAAATCGAAGAGTACGAAGCGCCCTGGAACAGCGGCGCCAAGCTGGACAACGGCAACCGTGGCCACCGTCCTCGCGCCAAGGGCGGCTACTTCCCCGTGCCTCCCGTCGACAGCACGCAAGACATGCGCGCCGAGATGTCGCTGGTGCTCGAATCGCTGGGCATTCCAGTCGAAGTGTTCCACCACGAAGTGGCTGGCGCTGGCCAGAACGAACTGGGCACCCGTTTCTCGACCCTGGTTGAGC
Organism: Comamonas trifloxystrobinivorans; assembly: GCF_043359985.1. NCBI lineage: Bacteria > Pseudomonadati > Pseudomonadota > Betaproteobacteria > Burkholderiales > Comamonadaceae > Comamonas > Comamonas trifloxystrobinivorans. The sequence continues at coordinate 195,915 of NZ_JBHZGV010000007.1, read as the reverse complement.
GCGCTGACTGGACCCAAGTGCAGAAGTACGTGATCTGGAACGTGGCCGATACCTACGGCAAGACCGCTACCTTCATGCCCAAGCCTTACGCTGGCGACAACGGTTCGGGCATGCACGTGCACCAATCCGTGTGGAAAGACGGCAAGAACCTGTTCGCAGGCGACGGCTATGCCGGTCTGTCGGATTTTGCGCTGTACTACATCGGCGGCATCATCAAGCACGCCCGTGCCCTGAACGCCATCACCAACCCCGGTACCAACAGCTACAAGCGCCTGGTGCCCGGCTTTGAAGCCCCGGTGAAGCTGGCTTACTCGGCCAAGAACCGCTCGGCCTCGATCCGTATTCCTTACGTGAGCAACCCCAAGGGCCGTCGCGTGGAAGCGCGCTTCCCCGATCCGCTGATGAACCCCTACCTGGGCTTTGCCGCTTTGCTGATGGCTGGTCTGGACGGCGTGGAAAACAAGATCCATCCCGGCGAAGCTGCCACCAAGGATCTCTACCACCTGCCGCCCGAAGAAGACAAGCTGGTGCCTACCGTGTGCCACAGCCTGGACCAGGCGCTGGAAGCACTGGACAAGGACCGCGCATTCCTGACCAAGGGCGGCGTGTTCAGCGACAGCATGATCGACGCCTACATTGAGCTGAAGATGACCGAAGTGACGCGCTTCCGCCAAGCCGTGCACCCGATCGAGTTCGACATGTACTACTCGCTGTAATAAGCGGGAATCGCAGTAATCGATACCCTCGTGAGGCAAGCGAAAGCGGCCTCTGCAACGGCCCGCATTGAGCGGGCCGTTTTTTTATTGGGTTATTGCAGATGCTGGGGTTGCTTGGTTGGCGCTGCTTGCTACTCTACTCTCAGGTGGTTTTTCTAACTGGCGTTGGCTGGCAATGCTTGCATTAGCTTGCCGGGTCTCGCCCCGGCAGGCGACCTCCCTTTTTGCCCAGCCAAAAAGGGAGGCGAAAAATCTGCCCCACATCCAGCGTCCCCGAAAGCTTCGCGTTGCGAATCTTTCGGGGCAACCTGCGGCCACAGCCAATACCGGCGTGCGGCAAAACTCGTTGCGCGCCAAGGCGCTTCACTTAAACAGCTGCCGCAAGTCAGAGCACGAAGTTTGGCTGCTCTGCGGCAGCCAAACCGCCGGTATTTGCTGCGTCCACAGGCGCTGGCTGAAAGGGTGGGGAGGTACATCCTGAACAGCCAACAGCCAACAGCCAACAGCCAACAGCCAACAGCCAACAGCCAACAGCTAACAGCTAACAGCTAACAGCTAACAGCTAACAGCTAACAGCTAACAGCTAACAGCTAACAGCCTGCGAGAGCTGTGCCGTAGTTTTCAGAGGGCTTGCGGTAAGGGATCCAAAAAGCTGTCCACTTGCCAGCACTGCCATGCGTTACTGAGAAATATCGGCCTGCAGGCTGCGAGGCTCAAAGGTGGCTGTGGCGATTTGGTATAAAGTTGATAGCGCAACCGCGAAATGGGGCCAGCAGAGTGTGGCGCAGTGGCTGCGAATCTGTAACAGTGGGAACTGATGCTGTAGTGCTGGCTCATTGTCTATACACTGCCAGCTCACGCGCGCAGCCGCTGGCTGCTGCGGGTGCTGCTGGTGAGGGCCGGCAGGCGGTACATGTTTTTGGTTGGGGTACATAGGCGCGAGGTTATGCAAATCAAGTGGTTGTTTTTGGCTGTGGCAGTGCTGGGGGCGCAAGCGGCGCAGGCGCAAGATCGTATCTATCGCTGCGGCAATGAATACACCAACGACGCGTCCAAAGCCCGCCAGCGCGGCTGCACGCTGGTAGAAGGCGGCAACGTCACCATTGTGCAAGGCACGCGCCCACAAGGCGGTGCAGCCAGCCCGGCGCCAGCTCCTGCATCGGGCGCTGCAGCGGCGCCGCGCCCGGCGCGTGCTCCGGCAGCGGCTACGCCTGCACCGCGCTCCACCACAGCCGAAGGCCGTGCTCGCGATTCCGATGCCCGCCTCATCTTGGAGACGGAGCTGAAAAAGGCCGAATCGCGCAAGGCCGAGTTGGCGCGCGAGTACAACAACGGCGAGCCGCAAAAGAACGCGCTGGAAATGCGTAACCCGGCCTTCTACAACAAGCGCATCGAAGACCTGAAGACCGAAATGACCCGCATGGACAGCGATATCGCTGGCATCCAACGCGAACTGCAGCGTCTGCCTGCGCCATAATTTGCGCTTTAGCGTATTAGAACCACAGCCATGCCTGATCTGAGTGGCCTGAGCGGCGCTGACCGCGAATGGCAGGCGCTGGAGCACATTGCCACGCTGGTGGCGGTCATCCAGCTCGACGGCTCGGCCGTCCGCGTCAACGCCGCGCTGGAGAACGCGCTCGGCGTCTCGCGCAAAAACATCCTGGGCCACTACCTGGGCAGTTTTTTCCAAGACGACGAGCTGGTGCACAAAGCCCTGGTCGATGCGCGTGCGCAGCGCTTTTCCTCGCTGCGTTTCGAGGCGCACATGCGCCGCAGCCTGCAAGATTCTTTCCCCGTGCACGCCAACCTGTCCTGGTGGCAAGACGACGAAACCATTCTGGTGGAGCTGTGGCCGCTGGAGCAGCAGGTGCGCCAAGACCGCGAAGAGCGTGTGCGCGAACAGGCGCTTGCCAACAAAGAGCTGATCCGCAATCTGGCGCACGAGATCAAGAACCCGCTAGGCGGCATTCGCGGCGCAGCGCAACTGCTGGAGCTGGAGCTGCCCGATCCGCAGCTCAAAGAGTACACCGACGTCATCATCCACGAGGCCGACCGCCTGCAAGCCTTGGTGGACCGTTTGCTTGCGCCGCACCGCCACCCGCACACGGTGGGCGATGTCAATATCCACGAAGTCTGCGAGCGTGTTTGCCAGCTGGTGCTGCTGGAGTTTCCCGGCCTCAAGATCGAGCGCGATTACGACATCTCGCTGCCTGAGATTCGGGGCGACCGCGAGCAGCTCATTCAGGCCTTGCTCAACATCGTGCAAAACGCGGCGCAGGTGCTGCGCCCGCAAATTGCGCTGGGCACGGCGCGCATCACTTTGCGCACCCGCATTGCGCGCCAACTCACCTTGGGGCGCAAGCGCCACAAGTTGGCATTGGAATTGCATGTCATTGACAATGGTCCTGGCATTGAGCCGGACATCAAGGAGCGGATCTTCTACCCCTTGGTGACCGGGCGCGATGGTGGCACGGGCCTGGGCCTGCCGCTGGCGCAGACCTTTGTGCAAAGGCACGAGGGCCTGATCGAATGCGAAAGCGAGCCCGGGCACACGGATTTCCGCATCATGCTGCCATTGACAGATTAGGGTTGCGCCGCACCCTTGCTGCAGGATCTGGACATGAAGACTATGTAGGGAAGGGCGAGAGCGACAATGAAACCAATCTGGATAGTGGATGACGACCCTTCGATCCGGTTCGTGCTGGAGAAAGCACTGGCACGCGAGCAGCTGCCCACGCGCAGCTTTGTACACCCCAAGGAAGTGCTGCAGGCACTCGAATCCGTAGCCGATCCGGCGCAGGCACCTTCGGTGCTGGTGAGCGACATCCGCATGCCCGGCGGCAACGGCCTGGAGCTGCTGGAGCAATTGCACGAGGCGCAGCCGCAGCTGCCCGTCATCATCATGACGGCGTACTCCGATCTGGACAGCGCCGTCTCGGCCTTCCAGCGCGGCGCTTTCGAATACCTGCCCAAGCCCTTTGACGTGCCCAAGGCGGTAGAGCTGATCAAGCGCGCCGTGCAACAAAGCCAAAGCCAGACGCCCGAGCTGGCGCAGGCCGCCGGCGGCGGCGAAATGCTGGGCCAGGCGCCGGCCATGCAAGACGTGTTCCGCGCCATTGGCCGCCTGTCGCAAAGCAATGTGACGGTGATGGTGACGGGCGAATCGGGCTCGGGCAAAGAGCTGGTGGCGCGTGCGCTGCACAAGCACTCGCCGGTCTCAAACGGCCCCTTTGTGGCCATCAACACGGCGGCCATTCCCAAGGACTTGCTCGAATCCGAACTCTTTGGCCACGAGCGCGGCGCCTTCACCGGCGCGCAAACCCAGCGTCGCGGCCGCTTTGAGCAGGCCGAAGGCGGAACGCTCTTCCTCGACGAAATCGGCGACATGCCTTTCGACCTGCAAACGCGCCTGCTGCGTGTGCTGTCCGACGGGCATTTTTACCGCGTGGGCGGCCACGTGCCCGTCAAATCACATGTGCGCGTGATTGCGGCCACCCACCAGAACCTCGAAGAGCGCGTACAAAAAGGCGTGTTCCGCGAGGACTTGTTCCACCGCCTGAACGTGATCCGTCTGCGCCTGCCGCCGCTGCGCGAGCGCCGCGAAGACATTCCCATGCTGGCGCGCCACTTTCTGGCCGCCAGCGCGCGGCAGCTGGGCGTAGAGCCCAAGCAGTTGTCCGAAGCTGCGCTGGCGCGGCTGCAGCGCTTTGCCTTCCCCGGCAACGTGCGCCAGTTGGAGAACATCTGCCACTGGATCACCGTCATGGCGCCGGCGCAATGGGTGTCCGAGCAAGATCTGCCGCCTGAAGTGCTGCAAACCACGGCCGGTCCGGCCGAGCCGCACACCCCTGTGCCGCAAAGCCTGATGCCGGATATACCCGCTGCGCTGGCGGCAGCACCTGCAGCTGGATCTGCGTCTGCGTTGAGTGGCGCAGTGAACGGCGCTTCTGGCGCTGCGGCGCACCATGTGCCCGCCTCGGCATCGGCTGGCCAGCCCGCACATTGGGAGGCCGACCTCGCCCGCGAGGCCGATGTGCTGCTGCAATCGGGCAGCACCGAGGTGTGGGACGTGCTGAGCCGCCGCTTTGAATCGCAGCTCATCAAATCGGCCCTGGCCGCCACGCACGGCAAGCGCATCGAGGCAGCGCAACGCCTGGGCATTGGCCGCAACACCATCACGCGCAAAATCCAGGAGCTGGGCTTGTCGGCCAGCGACGAATAGTTCGCCACGCGCGCGACCACCACAGCCCGCTGCAAGCCGTTTGCAGCGGGCTGTGTTGCATTTGGAATCAACGCTGGCGTGCCACAATGGGTCAAACGCTTGTACTGGGGTGTCCAACTATGCAGAAAATGTCTTCGGTGTTCACGGCGCAGGCCTACCGCAACTCGCCCGAGCGCGTAGGGCGGCAGCGCTCGGCCATGCTCAACACCTTGCGATTGGCGGCGTCTACCGCCACCGGCATTGCGCAAGTGGCGGGCGATGTGGCGCAAGGCATGCTGGCGGGCGGTCTGCCACCCAAAGCCAAGGCGCAATGGGGCAACCCGGCGCGTGAAGACGCTTACTGGCGCAGCCACTACCAAAGCTGCGATTTTTACGAAGTGGGTCAGCCCTTTGAGCGCTACCGCCCGGCGCTGGCCTTGGGCTGGTTTGCTGCGCAGCGCAACCCCATGGGTTTTGACGACATGGTGGAGCAGCTCAAAGTGCAGTGGCGCCACATGCGCGATGCCAATACGCTGACTTGGCCGCAAGTATGCGAAATCGCTCGCGCCGCCTACGACCACGCGCTCGAAGGCATCAAAGGCGAAGAGCTCTCTGCTGACCAGGTACAGCACGCCGTGCAGGCCTTGCAGCAAGGCCTGCAAGACTGCGAGGCTTGCCTGGTCGCTGGCAGCGAGCAGGCGCGGGCCATTGCCTTGCGCACCCATCTGTACGCACTGGCCGAGCAGTTTCGCGCCATGGATTGGCAGTTGCAAGACGCTTTGTTGGCGCAAGATGGCAACGCCTTGCTGGTAGAGCGTCCGGGCCTGAGCATGGCCGGTCGCCTGCACAAGCGCTGGACCGATTTCAAACTGCGCGCCAACCTGGTAGGCGACCGCGACCTGATCGCCGAATGCAGCCTCTGCCTGGTGCTGGCGGCCGAGCGCTACCAGCGCGTGCTTGAATCGGCCCTGCCGCTGGAGCTGCGCCCCCTGCTGCAAGGCCAGGCCCAGCAACTGCGCCGCCATATCGACGAACTGCAGCACATGCAAGACGCCTGGGCGCGTTAAACCGATCCCAACGCTTGCGCCGCTTGCTGCCGAGCACCAGGTGTTGCGCGGCAGCAAGCTTTTGGAGCCCGCAGTGTTAACAATCTGGCGCCGGCCTTGCTTGGCGAAAACAAGCTGGCCACAGGGCAGGGCGCGCCCTGGCGCAGCCCCGCCTAGCATTGCACTCAAAAATTTTCCGCGTCAGTCAAAAAAATCCTGTGTGGGCACCTGCTTTCCGCGCCGGGGCCGTTGGCTTGGAAAGTGGTTGCGGATACAATCACTAACGCAGAACTTTGCAACCTTGCTGTCAAAAAGCGGGTTCATTGCTTCCTCGCTGCCGTAAGGCGGCAGCCCCGTGGCAAGCGCCTGGCAAGGCGACTTGGCTGCGTTCCGGGCTGCTGCTTTCCCCACCTGGTTGTGCCATTGGCTGTGGCTGTTGTGTGAGCAACGGCGCACAGCAGTTGTGCGTGCTTTTTGCGCGCACCGTTTTGGGCATGCCGGGGCAGTTGTTGGAGCGCAGAGCGCAATCGGCACAAACAAAAGCAAGCACCGATGCGTTCCATGAACCCGCCTAGGAGCGTTGATGGCACCCACATTCGCTCTGAAAAGGTATTGGTTATGGCTCAAACGGGCAAAAAAGGCGCGTCCTCCGCGCTATGGATACTGGCGGCCATGGTGCTGGGCATCGCCATTGGCTACTTGGTGAACTCTGGCGTGGCTGACAAAGAAGCGGCCAAAGAGATCGCCGGCTACATCTCCCTGGTCTCGGACATCTTTCTGCGCCTCATCAAAATGCTGATCGGGCCGCTGGTCTTCTCCACCCTGGTCATCGGCATTGCCCACATGGGCGACGCCAGCGCGGTGGGCCGCGTCTTCGTCAAGGCCATGCTCTGGTTCATCACCGCATCGCTCATCTCGCTGCTGCTGGGCATGGTGTTGGCCAACCTGCTGCAGCCGGGCCATAACCTGGGCCTGCCGCTGCCCGATGCCGGAGCCACGGCCAACCTGGCCACGGGCAAGTTCTCGCTCAAGGAGTTCATTGCCCACACGGTGCCCAAATCGTTCACCGAGGCCATGGCCCACAACGAAATTCTGCAGATCGTCGTCTTCTCGCTGTTCTTTGGCGTGGCCATGTCGGCCCTGGGCGACAAGGCCAAAACCTTGTTGAGCATGATCGACGAGCTCTCGCACGTCATGCTCAAAATCACCGGCTATGTCATGAAGCTGGCCCCGCTGGCCGTGCTCTGCGCCATGGCGGCCACGGTGACCACCAACGGCCTGGGCATCTTGCTCAAGTTCGCGGTCTTCATGGGCGAGTTCTACCTAGGCCTGTTCATTCTGTGGGCCTTGCTGGTGGGGGCGGGCTTTGCTTTCCTGGGCAAGCGCGTGTTCAAGCTGCTGGTGCTCATCAAAGAAGCTTTCATGGTGTCGTTCGCCACCGCCAGCTCCGAGGCGGCTTACCCCAAGATCTTGGATGCGCTCGATCGCTTTGGCGTCAAACGCAAAATCTCCAGTTTCGTCATGCCCATGGGCTACTCGTTCAACCTCGACGGCTCCATGATGTACTGCACCTTCGCCATGCTCTTCATCGCGCAGGCCTACGGCATGGAGTTCTCGCTCAGCCAGCAAATCACCATGCTGCTGGTGCTCATGCTCACCTCCAAAGGCATTGCAGGCGTGCCCCGCGCATCGCTGGTGGTGCTGGCTGCCAGCCTGGGCCACTTCAATATCCCTGAGGCCGGCCTGCTGCTGATTCTGGGCGTGGATACCTTCCTCGACATGGGCCGCTCGGCCACCAACGCCGTGGGCAACTCGCTGGCCTCGGCCGTCGTTGCCAAATGGGAAGGCGAGCTGCTGAGCGAATCCGACGCCGAAGCCAATGCCAAAAAGCTGGACGAAGAAGCCGCACTGGGCTTGCACAGCGCGCCGCACAAGGCTTGATGAAAGTTGGATCGGCTGCTGAATGGCGGCCGATTGGCAGCTGCAAACCCATAAAAAAACGGGCGTCCTGGGATGCCCGTTTTTTATGGCGCAAGCGCTGTGCTTAGCCCAGCGTCACGATCACCGGCGTGTGGTCGCTTGGCTGCTTGTTCTTGCGCGGCGTGCGGTCAATCGTGCAGGCGCTCACGCTGCCCTTGAGTGCGTCGCTCACCAAAATATGGTCAATGCGCAGGCCACGGTTCTTCTGAAAACCCAGCATGCGGTAATCCCACCAGCTGAAGCTCTTCTCAGGCTGCTCGAACATGCGGAAGGCATCGCTTAGCCCCAGGTTCAACAGACCTTGGAAGTGGTTGCGCTCTTCGGTGGTGTGGTGAATGGTTTCGCGCAGGCCATCGGGGTCGTAGCTGTCGCGGTCTTCCGGTGCCACGTTGAAATCGCCCACCAGCACCAGGCGGGGGTGCTCGGCCAGCTGCGCTTTCACATAGGCTTCCAGCCCGGCGAGCCAGCGCATCTTGTAGGCAAACTTGTCCGAACCCGGCTCCTGGCCGTTCACAAAATAGCAGTTGATCACGCGCACATCGCCCGCTGCGCTGGCCATCGTGCCCGCGATGATGCGCGACTGCTCGTCCTCAAACAGCGGGTTGGCGCGCACCACATCGCGGATCTCGCTGCGTGCCAGCAAGGCCACGCCGTTATACGTCTTCTGGCCAAAACTCACCGCCTGGTAACCGGCGGCGAGCAGGGCGTCGTGCGGAAACTTGTCGTCGGTCAGCTTCAGCTCTTGCAGGCCCAGCACATCGACCGGGTTGGCAGCCAGCCAATCGAGCACTTGCGGCAGGCGAACGGACAGGGAGTTCACGTTCCAGGTGGCGATTTTCATACTTGGTTTATGCCTTTGATAGCTGATTATTTTATTTTTTAGGTGGTGAATTCATGCCCCTTCATGGGCCGCCAAGAAAGGCGGGGGAAGGGGCAAATGATGTATGCATTGATTCTAGCTGTCGTGACTCAGCCCGGCATCTTCAGCGGGAAGGGGGAGGGGCGATCGCAGTCATTGTCGAGGCCCGAGCCTACATCTTGACCGCAAGATGGTTGTTATGCCTTTGATCGTATGAATTGCCCGGTCTTTCCTGGTTAAGTCCCAGCCTCAAGTGCTACACCCATGTGGAGCCACGTTGCTAAAAACATGGGCATTCAACGTTTATTCAATTTTGGAATGGCGCAATGAATATTAGTCGATTGTGAAATAGCGGGTTCTCAAGGATGCTGCATAGCTTCAGTCGAGGTGCCTGGGCGCCTATGGAGATGTTTTATGTCGTATCCCTTCACGGCTACCCGCCGCCTCGCTCTTGGCGTGGTGGCTTGCAGCCTGTCGATAGCAGCGGCCAGTGCTGTGGCGCAGGACGAGGCTTATCCCAACCGGCCTATCAAAATAGTGGTGCCGTTTGCTGCCGGCAGCGCTTCTGATACGGTGGCGCGCATTGTGGGTGCGTCGCTGGCTACCAGCCTGAAGCAGCCGGTGGTGATTGACAACAAGGCTGGGGCAGGTGGCACCATTGGCGCGGCAAGCGTCGCCCAGGCGGCGCCCGATGGCTATACGCTGGTGCTCACCAGCAGCTCTACCCACTCAGGCGCGGCAGCGCTGGTCAAACGCGTGCCGTATGACGGGGTGACAGATTTCGTGCACGTCTCGCGCATGACCAACATTCCGCTGATGCTGGTGGCCAACCCCAGCAAAAATCTGCCAGATGTGGCGGCGCTCATCCAAGCCTCGCACAACAAGGTAGCGCTGAACTATGGCTACGGCAACGCATCGAGCCAGATCGCGACGGGTACCTTTAACACCGAGGCCAAGGTGGATGCGCTGGGCGTGCCTTATAAAAGCCAGCCTCCTGCGGTGTCTGACCTCATTGCAGGGCAGGTGGACTACATGTTTGGCGATATCTCGGTGGTGAAGGCCTTTGTCGACGCCAAGAAACTGGTGCCGCTGGCTGTGTCTACTCCCGCACGTTTACCGGCCTTCCCCAACGTGCCCACCTTGCAAGAGCAGGGCTTTAAAAACTTTGACCTGGTGGTTTGGGTGGGGCTGGCTGCGCCCAAGGGGACTTCGCCTGCCATTAGCGACAAGTTGGCGCAAGCCGTGTCTGCCGCACTTAAAAACCCCGAGGTGGTGACCAAGCTGAACGATGCTGGCATGCAGGTGGCACCGCTGGCGGGCGAGGCCATGCGGGCCTTTGCCATTGAGCAGCAAAAAATTTGGACTGCGCGTGCACAAGCGGCAGGGGTGAAGCCAGAATGACCCATTCCAACGCACAAGGCCCGCTGGCAGGCATGCGGGTGCTCGACCTTACCTCCGTCATCATGGGGCCGGTATGTACGCAGATTTTGGCTGGGTACGGGGCCGAAGTCATCAAGATAGAGGCGCCTGAGGGCGACATCATGCGCCATGCGGGTGCCAAGGTCGAAGCCGGTATGGGGGCGATGTTTTTGCACTCCAACCGAGGCAAAAAATCGGTGGTGATTGATCTGAAGACTGATGAGGGCCGGCGGCAGATTGGCGAACTGCTCAAAACCAGCGATGTGTTTGTGCATAACATTCGGCCTGCCGCCATTGCGCGCATTGGCTTGCATGCCGAGCACGTGCTGCAGGCAAACCCGCGCCTAGTGTATGCCGAGCTGACTGGTTATGGCGTAGATGGACCGTATGGCAACCGCCCCGCATTTGACGATGTGATCCAGGCCGAATCGGGCATTGCCTCTTTGTTTGCACGCCAAACTGGCGGGGCGCCTGCTTATTTGCCCGCTCTCATTGCAGACCGGCTGACGGGGGTGACTGCCGCGCACCGCATCATGGCTGCGCTGCTGGAGCGCGTGCGCACAGGGCGTGGCAGCTATTTGAATGTGGCCATGTTTGAGACCATGGCCGAGTTTGTGATGGCCGACCACCTGGGCGCACGCAGTTTTAACCCGGACGAGGGTGACACAGGCTACAACCGCCTGCTGACCCCATACCGCAAGCCCTACCAAACGGCAGATGGTTACCTGGCGGTGATTGTTTATAACGACAAGCACTGGAAGACGTTCTTTGAAGTCATCGACCAGATGGCGCTCTACCACGCGGATGAGCGTTTTCGCACCGCCGACAAGCGCGCCGATAGCTACGACTACATCTATGCATTTGTGGCCCGCACCATTGCACAGCGCAGCACGGCAGAGTGGCTGGCGCTGCTGGGCCCGGCAGAGATTCCCTGCGCCCCGGTTAACAGCGTAGAGAGTCTGCTCCACGACGAGCACTTGCAAAGCACTGGTTTCTACCAAAGCCACCGCCGCGCAAGCGGCACGGAGTGGGCTGCCAGCGCCTTGCCCGCAGTGCGCAACGCCTGCGCACCGTATTTGGGCGAGCACACCGAAGCCTATCTTTCCCATCCACCACTTCTTCAAAAAGCATGAGCACCGTACCTGTAAACCAACACGACCTTACCGCCCCTGCCCGTATCGAGCTGGCGCCCAATGGTGTTGCCACTGTTACCTTGACCGGCGGTGGGCCGCTCAACATCATCAGCAAATCCACGGCGCAGGGGCTGGGACAGCAACTGCGTGCCTTGGCCAACAACCCAGAGCTGCGAGCCGTGATTTTTGTGGGCAGCGGCGAAAAAACCTTTATTGGAGGAGCCGACCTGAAGGAGTTGGCCAAACTGCAGCCAGCCACGGCGCGTAGCTTTATTGCCGAGCTCGACGAGCTGTGTGAAGCTGCCCGAGACCTGCCGGTACCTTCGATCTGCGCCATACAAGGTTGGTGCATTGGCGTGGGGCTGGAGCTGGCGGCGGTGTGCGATATTCGCGTGGCCGCCGAGAACGCGCAGTTTGTGATGCCCGAGGTGAAAATTGGCATTCCCTCGGTGATTCAGGGTGCTTTTCTGAGTCGCCTGGTGGGTGAGGGGCGTGCGCGTTGGCTGATGCTGACCGGCGCACACATTAACGCCGCCAAGGCCGAGCAATGGGGTCTGGTGACCGAGGTGGTACCAGTCGCGGCGCTGATGAGCACCGCCCAAGCCATGGCAGATGACATTGCTCAAATGTCTGCCAGTGGCATGCGTGCGCAAAAGCGGGTGTTGCGTACTTCCGAAGCGCCGTATCTCGACAGCGCTGTGCGGCACAGTGTGGAGATTTTTGGGTCGGCCTACGAATCTGAAGATCCAGGCCGTGTGATGAACGAGTTTTTAGCCCGCAAACACGCCAAAGCGCAGGCTTAAATTACCCCCGCTCTTTCCTCCGCCCGGTAGCGGGCACAAAAAGCGCCTGGAATGACCCAGGCGTTTTTTGCGGGGGAATCAAATAAAGGGGTGTCAGGCAGGCTGAATATTGGCCAACTTGCAAATGTCGGCCCACTTGGCCATTTCGCTCGGTACGTAGGCCTGGAAGGCGTTCACATCCATGGTGCCGTTTTGCGTGCCTTGCTTGGCCATCATGTTTTTAAAGTCAGGCTCGGCCATGGATTCAAGGGCGATTTTGTTGAGCTTGTCGACTAACTGCGCGGGCAGCTTGGCCGGGCCGTACAGGCCGATCCAAATCTCCGTTTCGTATCCGGGCACACCTTGCTCGGCAATGGTGGGTACCTGGGGCAGGGCGGGGTTACGGTCTTTGGTAGACACGGCAATGGCTCGCAGCGTGCCCGATTCCACATATTTGACGGCCGAAAGCGCGTCGACAAACGAGGCATCGATCTGCTTGCCAATCAAATCGTTAATCGCCAGCGCCGTGCCCTTGTACGGCACATGGATGAATGGCGCGTTGGCTTTGGAGGCCAGCAGCTCGCCCGAGAGGTGCGTGGTGCCCCCGGTGCCTGATGAGCCGTAGGTAACGCCGCCTTTTTTGCGCGCATAGGCCAGCAGCTCTTGCAGGTTGTTAGCTGGAATGCCGGGGTGCACCAGCAGCACATTGGGCGTGCGAGCCAGCATGGCAATGGGGGTAAAGTCGCCCAGTGTGTCGTAAGGCAGCTTTTTGGTGATGGCGGGGTTCACCACGTGCGCGGTGGTGGTGATAAGCAGGTTATAGCCATCTGCCGGGGCTTTGGCCACGCGATCCGCACCAATAATGCCGCCTGCGCCCAGGCGGTTGTCCACAATCGCCGGGGTGCCCCAGCTGGTGGTGATGCTCTTGCCCAGCTGGCGGCCCAAAATGTCGGTCATGCCGCCAGCGGCAAAGGGCACCACCAGGTTGATGGGGCGGCTCGGGTAGGTGTCGGCCAAGGCCAGCCCACTGAATGCGGGGGCGAGCGTGGCGGCGGCCAGCTTCTTCAGAACGGTTCTGCGGTCATGGGGGATGGGCATGTTTGTCTCCTTAAGGTTGTAGCTATGGTGGGTCGGCGAGAGAGGGCCAGGGTGAATGGGAGAGAGGGTTGCGCATCAGGCCAGTGCTTGCACCAGCGGGCGCAGTTGCGCTGCCAGCTTGTAGCTGCGCTTGAGGTGCAGGTGCGCATCGTGCTCCCAGGCAAAACCAATGCCGCCATGCACTTGCACGGCCAGCCGCGTGGCCCGTTGGCAGTTGGTAGATACGATGCGATCGCACTGGCGCAAGAGCGCGGGCAGAGCCGCATCACCAGCTGCAGTGGCCTGCAGTGCCCGGAGTGCGTAGCGGGCGTTGTCCACACCCACCCAGGCATCGGCCAATTGGTGCTTGATGGCCTGGAACTCGCCAATCGCACGGCCAAACTGGCGGCGTTCTTTGGCGTAGGAAATCGCCAAATCCAGCGCGGCCAGGGCAGCGCCCACCATTTGGCCGTACTCAAATACCAGGTAGGGCTGCAGCAAGCCCAGCATGCGTTCGCGGCCCATGGCAAAGCGCGCTTGTGCCAGTACTTGGGCATTGGCCGGGGCTACGGCGGCCACCGGTACGCAAGGGTCAAGCCCTCCGACGGTATCGCCATGGGTCAGCGCCACCCGGCGCAACTGGCAAGTGCCGGGCGACAGGGCCAGGTCAAAGTAGGCGGCATCAGGGCCTAAAAAATCGATCAGAACTGGCGCAGTATCGGCGCTGGCATGAACGCGGCCTACGGTCAAGCTGCCTTCGGGCAGTTGCCACGCAAACGCGGCCAACTCGGGCATGGTGCGCAGCGCGGGCAGCACAAAGGTGGCAAAGCCATAGGGCAGTGTGAGCGATTGGCGGCCTGCAGCTTCGGCAAAGGCCAAAATCTCCGGGGCAACAGCCTCGCGGTGCTCAGGCTGCCACAGTTGCAGCCAACCATCATCGTCCAACTGCTGCCAGAGCTCAGCGGCCGCCGAGCTGAGCTTGCCTGTTGCCGTTACCGCCGTGCGCGCCGCTGCCAGCGGGTGCCTGTGCTGCAATAGTTCGGCAAATGCGGGGGCGTATTCGAGGGTATGGGTTTCAGGTTGTGCTGACATGTTTGTCCTTGGGCAGGCCAAGCAGGCGCTCGGCGATGATGTTGCGTTGAACCTCGGAGGTGCCTGCCACAATGGTTTCGGCGCGCGACCACAAGAATTCGCGAGAAATGGCGGCCTCACGCGGGAAGCGTTTGCCCGAGCCGGGGCCCAGCAGCGCGGCCTCACCCAGCAGCTCCATGCGCACATCCATCAAGGCCTGGCGCGCTTCGCTCCAGATCAGTTTTAGGATGGCACCATCAATCCCTGGCGTGCTGCCGCGCGAAACACGTTCGACAATCGTGTCTACTCGCCAGCGCAGCACGGCACAGCGGTCCTCCAGCTGTTCCAGCGTGGTGGCAATGCGGCCGGCATCGGGGTGGGTATTGCGGGCGGCGTCAAGCATGGCCTGGGTGCTTTTCAGTTCGGCCTCAATCTGAATCACACGCGGCAAAAAATACACGCCGCGCTCAAACTCGGCAGCGGCCATTGCCATGCGCCAGCCTTCACCCACGGCTCCGAGTACTTGGCTTGCGGGCACGAATGCCTGGTCGAAGAACACTTCGTTGTAATCGGCCTCGCCGGTCAGCTGGCGGATTTGCTCCACGCGCACGCCGGGTGCTGTCATATCGATCAGCATGAAGCTCAGGCCGTGGTGGGCGCGGCTGTCGGCCTGGGTACGCACCAGCGCAAAGCACCACTGCGCCTTGTGGGCCATGGTGGTCCAGATTTTGTGGCCCGAAACGTGCCAGCCCTTGCTGGGGTCGTTGTCGGCAGCCACGGCGCGTGTACGCACCGATGCCAGGTCCGAGCCTGAGCCGGGTTCGGAATAGCCCTGGCACCAGACTGCGCTGCCATCGCGAATGCCGGGCAAGAACTGGGCTTTTTGCGCATCGCTGCCAAATTGCAGCAAGGTGGGCGCCAATATGGAATGGGCAATGCTGTTGAGCGGCTGCGGCGCGCCGTGCTGGGCGCACAGTTCATGAAAGCGGATGACTGTGGCCGTAGGCAGGGCACGCCCGCCATAAGCCTGCGGCCAGTTCAGAGCCACCAGCCCGGCGTTGCACAGCATCTGGTTCCAGCGGGCCCGGCAGGCATCGTGGGGGAACTGCCAGTCGTCAAATTCGGTGCGCAGCACTTGCAGTGCGTGCTGCAGCCACTGCGTGACATCGGCCAGAAAAACCTCGGTGTTGTGATCGCGAATGACGATGGCATCAGACATGGCTGTGCTCCTGTTGGCTTTTGGGGGGAATGCGGAGCACGCTGGCGTTCCAGCGCAAGGGGCCTGCCACATGCTGGCGCACGTCGGCTTCGCTCAAGCCGGGGAGCAGCGCACGGGGCACAAAGGCGCCGTCCGCCAGGTCGAAGGAACCGATTTGCGTATACACCCGACTCACCACGCCAAGGCCGGTGAGCGGCAGCGTGCATTGCTGCACCAGCTTGGAGCGGCCGTCGCGGGTTTGTGTCTCCATGATCACCCAAACGGTTTTGGCACCCATGGCCAGGTCCATCGCGCCGCCCACGGACGGCAGTGGGTCGTCGTCGCCAAGCGACCAATTGGCCAAATCGCCATTGGCGGCCAGCTCAAACGCGCCCAGCACCGTCACATCCAAATGGCCGCCGCGCATAATGGCAAACGACAGGGCGTGGTCAAAAATAGATGCGCCGGGCAGCAGCGCCACAAACTCTTTGCTGGCGTTGATCAGGTCGCGGTCACCTGTCTCACCAGCGTGCAGGCCGCGCATGCCGAGAATGCCGTTTTCACTGTGCAACTGCACGCCGCTTTCAGGTTTGATCGCTCGGGCGACCAGGGTGGGCATGCCAATGCCCAGGTTCACTGCGGCGTAGCGCGGCAGGTCTTGGGCCACCATGTCGGCCATTTCTTGTCGGTTGAGGGTGGAACAGTTCATTGCACCTCCACTAAACGATTCACAAAAACCCCCGGGGTTACCACGGACGAGGGGGCAAGATCGCCGGGCGTTACTACTTCACGGGCCTCCACAATCGTCACCCGCGCGGCGGTACACATGACGGGGCCAAAATTGCGCTGGGCCAGCCGGTAGGTCAGGTTGCCCATGGCATCGGCCACGTCGGCTTTCACAAAGGCGTAGTCGGCATGCAGGGGTTCTTCCAGCACATGGCCACGGCCTTGGTAGATGCAGGTTTGTTTGCCCTCGGCAAAGCGTGTGCCATAGCCGGTAGGCGTGTAGAAAGGCCCCAAGCCCGCGCCGGCAGCGCGAATGCGCTCTACAAAGGTGCCTTGCGACATGACGACCACTTCCAACTGGCCTGCCTGCACCTGACGGCGAATGGGTTCGGAGCCGGGCATGCGGGGGTAAGAGCACAAAATGCGCGAGACACGCCCGCTCTCTACCAACTGCAAAAAGCTCACATCGGCGGCACCTGCGTTGTTGTTGATGAGGGTGAGGTTGTCCACCTCTGTGCGCGCGCACAGCGCCTCCAGCAATCGGGCGGGCATGCCTGCACCGCCAAAGCCCCCTATGAAAATGGAGGCGCCCGAGGGTATATCGGCCACTGCAGCGTGCAGGGCCATGCGTTTGTCTTGGAAAGTAGTCATGTTCAGTGGGCCCATTGCGCGCATCCGTACGCAACGTCGTGGCTGCTGCCATCGCGCAGCGTGGTGCAGCGAAAAGAGAGGCGGCCATCCGGCAGGCTCCACAGGTCTGCGTGCAGTGCATCACCAGGAAAGAGCACGCCGGTAAAGCGTATTTGAAAGGTCTGCAGATACGGCGCGTGCTGCGCCTCCGGCAGGCTGGCCAGCACGCGGCACACCATGCCTGCCGTGGCCGCGCCGTGCAAAATCGGGCCAGGGTAGCCTGCAGCGCGGGCGGCCTCGGGGGCGATGTGCAGCGGGTTACGGTCGCCCGTTAGTCGGTAAATGGCGGCTTGCTGGTGGCCGGTGGCCAGCACCCGCTGGCGCTCGGGGGCGTGCGCAGGCGGCTTGTCGATGGCGGGGGGCAGTGCATCTGACAGCGCGCTGTCACCCGCAGAATAGCCACCATCGCCTCTGCAAAAATTCAGCTGTGTCACTTGGGCAAGCAACTGGCCAGAGGCATTGCAGACGCGGCGCTCGGTTTGCACCATGGCGCCCCGGCCCGCACCTTTGTCGTGGATGGCCGATACCACGGTGTGGCCGGCCAGCTCGCCCTCAGTGGGCAGCGGGCCGTGCAGGGCCAGTCGCAGCTCGGCATTCACAATGCGGCGCCAATCCAGCCCGTAGGCGGGCTCGCGCATCCAGAAACCCGGGTAGGCCATGACGCTGGCCTGTGAGGGCAGGGCTTGCAGCCGCTCCTCATAGACAAACCGCGTCTCGTCACCCAGGTCTGACGGCGAGCGTAACCCGGCACCTACGCCCAGCGCGTAGACGATGCAGTCCTCGGGCCGCAGCGTCTGGTGCGTGGGCGGCAGTTGCAGGCTTTTAAGCTGTGCGTAGTTCAGAGCCATGGTGCATGGTGGGGAGGGGAGTTAAATCGGGTCCCAGGCGAACACCTCGGCCGAGGTATCGAGCGGCATGAACGAGGCCTTGAGCGCAGCCATGCCATGCGTGGCGATGGATTCGGCCTCCCATCCGTCGGAGCAGTGCACCGAGCGTACGGGGCGCGATTGCGACATCAGAAAGATCTCATTGAGGCGCACCGCGAAGATCTGGCCCGACACTTCGGCCGCTGCATCGGAGGCGAGATAACCCACCAAGGGTGCAATGGTCTCGGGGCCCATGCGCTTGATCTTGGCGATGAACTTGGCCTGCGCATCCGTCTTGGGGGGGATGGTGGCGCTCATGCGGCTCCAGGCCAGTGGCGAGATGCAGTTGGAGCGCACGTTAAAGGACGCCATATCGAGTGCAATGGCTTTGGACAAGCCCACAATGCCCAGCTTGGCCGCGCAGTAGTTGGACTGGCCCCGATTGCCGATCACGGCGGAGTTGGACGTCATGTGGATGAAGCTGCCGCCGTTTTGCGCCTTGAACTGCTCGGCCGCCGCGCGGCTGACGTTGAAGGTGCCGTACAGGTGCACTTGGACCACGGCGTCGAAGTCCTCCGGGGTCAGGCGGAAGAACATTTTGTCGCGCACAATGCCAGCGTTGTTCACCACAATATCGAGGCCGCCAAAGGTGTCCATGGCCTGCTGCACCATGCGCTGGGCACCGGCGTAATCAGCCACCGAGTCGCCATTGGCCGTAGCTTGGCCACCGGCTTGCACAATCTCGTCGACCACGGCCTGTGCGGCATTGCCCTCTGATTCGCGTCCGTCGATCGACACGCTCAAGTCGTTGACGACCACGTTGGCGCCCAGGCGGGCCAGCTCCAGAGCCGTTGCACGACCAATACCGTTCGCAGCGCCGGTGACAATTGCAGTTTTTCCAGAAAGCATGGGTTAGAACTCCGTTGAAAGTAAGGTGGTGGCTTGCGCGCTGAGCACGCCGCCGTTGCCGTGTACCAGGGCAACCTGTGCGCCCTGCACTTGGCGCGCGCCACAGTTGCCGCGCAACTGGCGCACCGCTTCGACCAGCGCGAACATGCTGTACATGCCGGGGTGTACGCACGAGAGGCCGCCGCCATTGGTATTAACCGGCAGCGCGCCACCTGGGGCAATGCGGCCATCGGCCACAAAGGCGCCGCCTTCACCTTTTTGGCAAAAGCCCAGGTCTTCGAGGAACAAAATGGGGTTGATGGTGAACGCGTCATACAGCTGCAGCACATCCACGTCGTTCACCGACAGGCCTGCTCTTGAAAAGGCAAGTGCACCGCTTTCTACCGCCGAGGTGACCGTAAGGTCCGGCATGGCCGAAATTTGTCGGTGGTGGTGGGCTACTGCCGTGCCCAGCATGTGTACCGGTTGGTGTGGCCCACGGGCGTTGCCTCGTGCCGTTACCACAATGGCACCTGCTCCGTCGGTCACCAGGCAGCAGTCTCTTGCGGTGAAGGGGGTGGAAACGGGCTTGGCATTCAGCACATCCTGAATACTGAGCGGCCCTTGTTTGAAAGCCTCGGGGTTCAGATTGGCCCATTGGCGCGCCGCGACCGCCACGGCGGCCATCTGCTCGCGGGTAGTACCGTACTGGTGCATGTGCCGCGTGGCCGCCAGTGCGTAACTGGAAGGCGGATTAAACGGGGCAAACGGGTCTTCAAACGGGTAAGGGTCCATCTTGGCCCGCTCCGGCGAGGTGGCCGAGGCGCTGCTGCCACTGCGCGGCGTGGCGCCGTAGGCAATGACCACATTGCGGCACAGGCCCGCCGAAATGGCCGCAGCTGCTGTTAGCAGGTGGGCCACAAACGAGGCCCCGCCTATTTGCGTGCTGTCTGAAAAAGCCGGGCGCAGGCCCAGGTATTCAGCGAGCTTGACTACCCACATCGACGAAGTCAGCCCCGCTGTCATGATGCCGTCGATATCGGCCATCGTCAGGCCCGCATCGGCCACGGCAGCGTGCACGGCATGTGAGCACACCTCCAGATCGGTCTGCCCGCCGGCATCGCCGATGCCATAGGTGGCGCAGCCCACAATGGAGACGCTAGCGCGCAAAGAAGGGTTCCAGAGGGATGGGCTCATGCGGCAGCTCCAAAAACAAGGCGTGCGGGCGAGCAGCCCAGGTCAATGCGCGCCGTAAGCGGCTGGCCAATAGCATTCATGTCGAGCTCCATGCCAGGGCAGGTGGACATCATGCGAAAGCCGTCAGCCATATCAACCAGCACCACGTTGTAGGCGGCGCGGTCCTTTTGCGCAGGGCGGTTGGTATAGCTGTGCAGCACGCCAGCCATGGTGAGAGGCACCCAGTGGTAACGTGCGCTGTGGCAGTGTGGGCAGTGCGTGCGTGGCTGAAAGAATTTCTGCCCGCAATCGGCGCACTGCTGGACCTTGGCTGTGCCGGTGGCCAGCTCGGCAAGAAAGCGCTGCTCGGGAGATTCGGGTGTGGCAGTGGTGGTGCTTGGCTCACTCATCTTTGACCCCGGCTTCCTGAATCACACGCGCCCACTTGTCAAATTCGTTGCCCACGTATTTCTGGTATTCCTTCACATCCATTTCTCCGGGCTCTGAGCCGGTGGAGCGGATGTACTCCAGCGTGTCGGGGGCGGCAATGGCCTTGCGAATTTCGGTGTTGAGCTTTTCCACAATGGGTGCCGGAGTGCCTGCTGGCGCGTACACGCCGACCCAGGTGGACAGGTCAAAATCCTTGTAGCCCAGCTCGTTGAGGGTGGGCACATCGGGGTAGCGGGGTGAGCGTTTAGCCGAGCCAATGGCCAGTGGAACAATGCGCTTGTCCTTCAGGTATGCATCTGCGGTAACCGATTCGGAAATGCCAAACGGTACCTGGCCTGATACCAGGTCGGCCATGGCGGGACCTGCGCCCTTGTAGGCCACGTGCACCAGTGGCAGGCCGCTTTGCTGGCGCAACAGCTCGCCCACGATATGCGGCGCGCCGCCCGTGCCTGCGGTGCCAAACGGAATGGTTTTTTGCGTCTTGCTGTACTCTTTCAGGTCGGCAAACGACTGGATGTTGAGCTTGGGGTTGACGAGGACGAAGTTGGGGCTGACAGCCAGCAGCGCCACCGGCTCGAACGCCTTGCGAGGGTCGTAGGGCAGGCCTTTCTTCAGCGCCGGGTTGATAACGTGGCTCGTGGCTCCCACCAAAATGGTATAGCCATCGGGGGCGCGGCGGGCCACGTAGTCGGTGGCAATCTGGCCGGTAGCGCCGGGCTTGTTTTCCACCACAAAAGGCTTGCCAGTGGTCTGCTGCAGGTCACGTGCAATCTTGCGGGTGAGGATATCGGTCATGCCGCCCGGGGCATAGGCCACCACCAGCGTGACGGGTTTGGATGGGTAGGCATCCTGGGCCATGGCGGCGGCTGCGGCCACGGCAAAGCCAAAGGTCAGTACCTTTTTGATCATTTTGTCTCCGAATGGATTATTGGAAAATGGGGCCCATGCGATCTTCAGCCTGGATAGCCTGCGGCATGGGTGGCGGCCGCTTGGCAATGCTCAAAAGCGCATGACGGGGTCGTTCAGGTTCGCTGCAATTGCTAGCGGTTGCCACGCTTTAGGTGGGCGCTGAACTGAGACAAATGATGCAGGCTGAGGCGCTGCGGGACAAGCGAATAAAAGTTGTCGCACCAGTCCTCGGGCTCATGAATGGTGGCGCGTGCTGGCCAAGCACTCGGCGGCGTGGCCGCGTGCGGTGGGAGATGCGCTGTGACCGAAGGGTTTAGAGGGCGTTTTGCGCGCTGAGGTAATCGTCCAGCGCCTGCACAAAGGCGTTGGCCGTGAGCGAGAGCTTGGCGTCTTTGCGGGTGAGCAGCGACAGCTCATGCATCTCGGGCGTGGCCCCGCCAATGTTCAGCACCTTCAGCCCCATCTCGCGTGCGGCCGAGGCGGCGTAACTGGGCATCAGGGTCACGCCCAGGCCCTCACGCACTAGCGACAAGGCAGACGCGAGCGTGCCCGCCTGAATCACCGAAGGCAGCTGCAGCCCCCGTGAGCTGAGCATGCGATCAATGGTCTGTCGCACGCTGTACGCGCTGCGCAGCGTGATGTGCTGGTGGCACACCAGCTCGGCCCAGTCCACATCATCGACCTGAGCCAGCGCATGGCTGAGGGGCACTGCCAGTTGCATGGGTTTGCGAGACACGACTCGGGCCGCTAACTGCGGGTCATTGCCGGTGTAGGAGACAAGGGCGAAGTCGCATTTGGCGGTACGCACAAACTCAATCGACTCTTCAGTCGACAGCTCGTGCAAGGCAATCGACACACCCGGGTAGCTGCGGTGGAACTGTGCAATCACCGGCTTCAGCAGCGAGAACACCATCATCGGCGAAGCAGAAAAACTCACACTGCCATGCTCCAGCCCGCGAATGCTGGCCACGCAGCGCTCAGCCGCGCGCAGGTTGGCCAAAATCTCTTGCGCATGCACATAGAAATCAGCCGCGCCGTCGCAAGGCTCTACGCGTCGGGTGGTGCGTTCAAACAACGGGATATCGAGCTCCGCCTCCAGTTCGGCGCAGACTTTGCTGACGGCGGACTGCGTCATAAACATGGCGTCCGCTGCCAGAGTGAAGTTTTTAAGCTCATAAACCGCGCAAAACACACGCAGCTGTTTGATGGTGACATTCATAGGGTCCAAATCCTTCGCAGCATTGTCGGCGGTGTCCGCAGCAGCCGGTGTGCTCCAGCTTACTCGGGCTGGCGGTGGGGGCGTGGTGTGCTATGGCGCAATGCGGATCATGCTGAGTGAGTCAGGCTCCCTGTAGTTCACGGTATCCTGCAGTTCGACTGCCTGTGCCTGGGGTTGCGCCGATTCCAAAGCGGTTTGGCTGAGCTTGATCTGGCTCATCATGACGCCTTGGAAAGACCGGTGTCCATATGGCTTCGGCGCAGTCCAGCGAAGTGTCCGATTGGAGCCATCGTGAAACAAAAAAACCCGCCGTTGTCATG
Organism: Comamonas trifloxystrobinivorans; assembly: GCF_043359985.1. Taxonomy (NCBI): domain Bacteria; kingdom Pseudomonadati; phylum Pseudomonadota; class Betaproteobacteria; order Burkholderiales; family Comamonadaceae; genus Comamonas; species Comamonas trifloxystrobinivorans. Next base: position 173,189 of record NZ_JBHZGV010000007.1, on the reverse strand, counting down.
CGGCGGGCTGTCGTAGCGTTGAGGCTTAAAGCTGAGGGATTACTTGCGGTACGCCAGTTCCAGGCCCAGGTACGGTTCGGTCATGGTAGCGTTCAAAAAGGGGCCGCTTGGATCGGGCTTGAACTCGGCGTAGGTGTACTTGGTGTCACTGGTCTTGGTGACGATCGCCGTGGGCGAGGCCTTGAGTTTGCTGCGGCTGCGGTTGCTCAGGGCATTGAGCGTGCCGCTCTTGCCTGCCGAGGCGACGGGCGTGAGGCGAGGGGTGGTGACGTTAGCGGTTTGCAAGTCTTTCAGCTCCTTTAGAAAACAAGGGTTCTGCGGGCTGAGTGCTTATCAATTAATTGGTTTTGCTGTTGTGATTGATAAATTTTTCTTGACGGAAAATACTCAGATGAAGTAGCGATTGTATCCGCTCGCGCATTGCGCACCTGCAAGGTGCGGTATTGGGTGCTGGAGCGTCTGCTTTCAGGTGCGTGCCAGCATGGGTATCACGCCGCCGCGCGCTGCGCAACCGATGGCAGCAGGCGCAGCAAACTGGCCAAGCTGCCCAGCAAAGCCAACGCCATGCCAAGCCAGAGGGCGGTGGCTACGCCTTGCGTGGGCCAGGTGGTCAGGCAAAAAGCCACCGCGGCCGCGCCAATGGATTGGCCCAGCAAGCGCGATGCCGCCAAAATGCCACTGGCTCCGCCGCTGCGGTTTTTGGGCGCGCTGCTCATGAGCGCCACCATATTGGGCGATTGGAAAAGCCCAAAGCCCACGCCGCACAGCCACAGGCGCCAGGCAATACTGTAGATGCTCGGTGTGGCTGGCATGGTGGCAACCAGGCACAGGCCGGCGGCCAAAATGGCCAAGCCGACTGCGCCCAAAAGCCCGGGTTTCACCCGCTCGGCCAAACGGGGTGCGATCAGCGTCATAAAAGCCAGTGCTGCGGGCCAAGGCGTAATTAGCAAACCGGCTTCCACCTGGCTGTAACCCATGTTGAACATCAGCAAAAATGGCAGCACCACAAAGACCAAACCTTGCACCGCAAAGGCGAAGCTGGCGGTAACGGCGGAGAGGGCGAACACCGGAATCTGGAACAAATCCACCGCCAGCAGTGGCGCCGCCTGCTTGGCCTCGCGCAGGCGCAGCAGGTAGCCAAAAAGCAGGGCGCCGCTTACCGCAGCTGCGACGGGCAACCACCCCAAATGCGCAGCGCCGGCAATGGCTAAAAGCAGGCAGGCAAATGTGGCGGCGCACAGTGCTGCAGCGCGGGTATCAAAGCGGCGAATATTGGGCTCAGTCTCCGGCAGGTAGAAAATGCCCAGGCCAAGTGCAAGCAGGGCCACCGGCGCGCTCATCCAATACAGCCACGGCCAGTCCACAGCGGCCAGCACGGCCGAAGTCGCCGTAGGCCCCACGGTAAAGGCGATGCCCACCACCATGGCGTACAAACCCAGGCCGCGGCCTAGTCTTTCGGGCGGGTAGAGTGCGCGAATCATCGCTGGCGTAGTGGCTGAGACTGCGGCCGCGCCCAGGCCCAAAACGGCGCGCCCGGCCATCAGCGCCCACAACGAGCTGGCCAGCCCGGAGCACAGCGCGCCTAGTGCAAACACCAGCAGCCCGCCCAAAAATACGCGCCGGTGCCCGTGGATCTCGCCCAGCGCGCCCAAGGGCAAAAGCGCGGCAACCACAGCCAGGTAATAAATATTGATCACCCAGATGAGCTGCGCCGGCGGCACGGCCAAGCTTGCGGCAATCGAAGGGATGGCGGTGCTCGTGAGCGAGATATCCAGCGTTACCACGATCACGCCGAGCATGATGGACACCAGCGCCGGCAGGTTGAGTCTGTCAGCGCGGGCTGTGCGGGTGCGGGAGTGCATGGATGGGGAGCGCTGGCGAGAGCAAAGCGTGCCAGGCGGGCTGGAGGCAGAACATGGGCTGAGCATGCGGTGTTGGTTGGCATCAGTCAAACGAATTAAACTGATAAGTCGAATTTGATTTCCTGATACCCATGCCTCAGCCTCTCGATCTGGATCTGTTGCGCAGCTTTGTTGCGGTGGTCGATAGCGGCAGCTTCTCCCATGCGGCCTTGCGCATTGGGCGCAGCCAGTCGGCAGTCAGCATGCAAATCCAAAAGCTGGAGGCGCTCATTGGCAAACCCTTGCTGGAACGCGGTGGCAAGCGTGTTACGCCCAACAGTGCCGGCACTGATTTGCTGGTGCACGCGCGCCGGCTGCTGCGACTGTCCGACGAGGCCTGGGCCAGTGTGACGCGGCCGCACGTCAGCGGAAAAGTCCGCCTCGGCGTGCCCGAGAGTTACGCTGTGCCGCTGGTATCGCCCATCTTGGAGCGCTTTGCCAGCCACTATCCGGAGGTGGTGGTGGAGTTTGTTTGCGAACCGTCTTTTTCCTTGATCGACGCGCTGGCCCGCGACCTGATCGACATTGCCGTTGTCACGCATGTCATGGGGCAGACGAGTGGCGTTGTTCGCCGCGAACCCATGGTGTGGATTGGTTCTGCAGCGCATGCCGTGTGGGAGAAAAATCCGCTGCCGATTGCGCTTTTTCAAACGCCATCGGTACGTGAATACGCCTTGAAAGCGCTGACCGAAGCAGACCGCCCGTACCGCAACACCTACTCCAGCACCGGGCTGGCCGGGCTAGTTACCGTCGTCCAGTCCGGGCTGGCGGTGGCAGCCATTGCGCGCTGCAGCGTCCCGCCCGGCTTAAGCATCTTGGGTGCCCGCGAAGGCTTGCCGCCACTGCCAGATCTGGAGCTGGGCATTTTGCGCAATGAGGCAGAGGCGAGTGCCGCAGTCATGCACATGTACGAGATGCTGCAGGCCGGCATGGCTGGAGCGGGCAGGTAGTGCACAAGCATGGCCAGTAATTGGCGCTGTTTCAGCGGCCAGTTTTCTGGCTCCGGGCGGCCTGCTGCGACGATCAGCGCTGGCAGCGCGCGCGGCCTGACCTGAATGTCAGCTCCATGGACCATTGACCCATTGATTTATTGGCCGCATCAAACAGGGTTTGCAGGTTCCAGACTCCAGATTGCAGCTCGTAGCCCGTTGCTTTCGCTACTGGAGCGCAGGCAAGCGATAGACTACTCCCATAGCGTCTCCACGTTTGGCGTGCAGATGCGTTCGATCAAGCTCCTGAAAGGCTGCACGATCAGTCTTTACCGTACACATGTTGATTCGTGTCGCCTCTCTTGAGGACGCGGCGTTTCTGCCGCAAATTGAAAAATCTGCCAGCGAGCTCTATCGAGCTGAACCCGATTTGGCGTGGCTGGCAGACGGGCAGGTCATAGAGCCATCCGAGCATGCGCGGCTCATCCTCAAGAAAACCGTGTTGGTTGCCGAGTCATCGCGTGGTCACTTGGTCGGCTTTCTGAACGCCGAAGTTTTAAACCATGAACTACACATTTGGGAGCTCTCCGTTCATGGTGATTGGCAGCGCCGAGGCGTTGGCACGCGCTTGGCTCGCAGCGCATATCAATATGCTTTGGAAACCGGCTTGGCCGCACTGACGCTGACAACATTCAAAGATGTGCCATGGTGCGCGCCAGCGTATGCAAAATTGGGATTCAACCCGGTGAAGCATCCCGTTCTACATCTTCGAGAAGCACTGGATGCCGAGGCCAGCCACGGCTTGCCAAGCGAGCGGCGAGTGGCAATGCGTTGGCCCGTACAGAGGCCAGAAACATGACATGGGCATGGACGGTCTCGGTGCCGGTTGCGGCTCAACTCTTGAGCCTTCGCCAGTTGTAGCGCTGAAGAAATGGCGCAGCCTCAGCCCACCAGATGGCGGGTAAAAAAGCGACGCCAATTTCTCCCAGGCAATCAGACTCACTCGGTCGTGGCGGGTCTAGGTGAGCTTGCTCCTGGCATCCATAGCAGCGTGCTACCAAGCCATGGCAAAGCTAGAAAGCTGCTTGCCTTGGACAAAACGAAGCCCGCTGGTACACGGCCGGGCGGGCTTCGTTTTTTGTAGGCTTAGCGCAAGTGCTGGTTTGCCGTTTGGGCGGCTTTGGCCTGGTTGTTGAGCGTCTCCAGCATCTCACCCGCGTTGGCGGCCATGGAGACTATGGCTTCCAGCAAGCCGCTGCGCAGGTAGTCGCCCACGATCAGCGCGGTGTCGCTGCAATCCTCGCCGGTCTCGGCCACCAGCACGCGGGCGATGGCTTCCATGCCGCGCAGGCTGCTGGCCAGCTGAGCAGCTTGGTGGCTTTGCAGCCGCAAAGGGGAGGTAAAACCGGCCACCGTATTGGCGTGCGCCGCGGTGTGCAGATTAAATGCGGGGAGAGCGTCGCGCAGGGTATCGGTCATTGCGCACCTCCTGTTGTCTGCAAAAGGCGGTGGCGGGGCAGGCAAGGCGCGTGGCCGTTGCAGCGGTAAAGCGAGTGCATTTGGGGCATGGTTAAGTGCTCCTTGTTGAAGAGCCTCGCTTTCGAGGAGGCGATACCGCTTGCTGTCAGATGTTTTGAAGCACCCGCCCCTGTACAGGAGACTGAGTGGATTATGGATGCAGCCGGGCTTATCGGCGTTCGCGCGGTGGAGCAATGCTTGAGATCAGTCACATAACAACGGCTGGCGCAGCCTGGGTATTTCTCCTGCAGCGGGTTGGCGGGCCGGGCGCTATGCTGGCGCGGGCATGCCTTGGCCCAGCCAACGCTACATCCAACTTTTCATCGCAGGAGAATCTCCATGAGCACAGCCAGAACAGCCATCGTTACCGGCGCATCGCGCGGCATTGGCGCCCAGGTGGCGCGCCGGTTGGCGCAAGACGGTTTTGCCGTGGTGGTGAACTACGCCGGCGGCGTAGATGTGGCCAAGGCTCTGGTGGCGCAGATTCAGGGCGAGGGCGGGGCGGCCATTGCCGTGCAGGCCGATGTGGCCGACGCAGCAGCGGTAAAAGCCATGTTGGACCAAGCCACCGAAGCCTTTGGCGGCGTAGATGTGCTGGTCAACAACGCCGGCGTGATGAAGCTGGCGCCCATTGTGCAAAGCGACGATGCGCTTTTTGACCAACACATCGCCATCAACCTGCGCGGCACCTTCAACTGCCTGCGCGAAGCCGGCCAGCGCCTGCGCGAGGGTGGGCGCATCATCAACTTTTCGACCAGCGTGGTGGGCCTGTACCAACCTGGCTATGGCGTGTATGCCGCCACCAAAGCGGCGGTAGAAGCTATGACGCACATCATGGCCAAAGAGATGCGCGGCCGCCGCATCACCGTCAACGCTGTGGCGCCCGGGCCAGTGAACACCGAGCTGTTCCGCAGCGGCAAAACCCCCGAGCTGATGGAGCAAATCGCCAAGCTCGCGCCACTGGAGCGCCTGGGCGAGCCCGAAGACATTGCCGCCGTAGTCGCTTTCTTGGCCAGCCCCGACGGCGCCTGGGTGAACGGCCAGGTGCTGCGGGCTAATGGCGGGGTGGTGTGAAGGTGTGGCAGGCGTTTTGCGCGCGTGTTTGATGCAGCGCGTTTCGGCTGGTTGCGGTGGTTGCAGCTTGCTTTGCCACCAGACTTGCGAACCAAGGAAACCCTTGAAGCAAAAAAAAGCCACCGTAAACGGTGGCTGAACGACGCTCGGAGGGAGCCTGCGCCGAAGGAGAGGGGTGGGTTACTCGCTGCGTCTGGTGGTGGCCGTTGCGCCGCACCAGCATCCGCTTTCGCCCAAAAATACTTGGTTGGACTTGCGGCAATCAGGCCGCAATGCGCACATCAAAATACGCTTCTTCTGCGCCGCCCAGCGGGCGCATGCCGGCCTCGTGCGCTTTCACAAAGGCTTGTTGCCAGGCGCTGGCCAAGCGAATGTCGTCAGGCTTGGGCGGGTCGTAGCTTTCGCTGCAATCGATAAAGGCCTTGCGCGCTTGGGCCAGCGCATCCAAGCTGTCGAAATAGCGGGCCAGGGTGCGGCCAAAGCGTTGCTCGGCAGCTATGCGGTGCTGGTCTTCCAGCTGGGGAAAATCGCAGAGTTTGACTTCCAGAAGCGGTGTGCTGTCCATGGTGAGATCAATGAAGTACTGTACGAAACACCAGTATACATAAATACTGGATGAATGCACAGCATTTTGCGATTTGTTTTGTGGCGCGTGGGTGTACAGCGGTGAGCGGTGCGAGCGGCAGGGATTGGCATTGGCGACATCACCGCGAATTTGGCAGCAAGCGGCCCGGCGCTAAATTGCCGCGCAGGCTAAACGCTCAACAAGCACAGGTCTTGGACGCCCGGATTGGCTTGCTGGCCTGCAAGCTCTGCGCGTTGCTGGCCCACAATGGCCTGCACTCTGGATGCCAGCGCTGCTCGGTTTTCCACGTGCATTTTGCGGAAGGCGTTGGCCATGTGAAAGCGCACGGTGGCAAAGCTCAGCCGCAGGCGTTGGGCGATTTCTTTGTCGGTGCAGCCGCAAGTGGCCAGCCAGGCAACCTCGGCTTCGCGTTTGCTTAACTGGGTTTGCGCTTGCAGCAGTTGCTCTGGCTCTGCGACCTTTGGCACGGCATGTGCAGCACCAAGGCGAGGAGCCAGCCGGACCAGTGTCGCGGTAATGGCAGGCTCCACCATGCGGAGCAGCTCCAGCTGCTCAAAGCCAAAGTTGCCGCGATCACGGCGCCGCCATATCCGCATGTCGCCCATGCATTCGTCGCCTGCAAAAAAGTAGACGTTCATGCCCCAGTGCATGCGCTCGCGTTTGAGAAAGTCGTTGAAAAACTCGGTGCGCACAAGTTCGGCCTGGCCCAGGATCTGCGTGGCCAGCGTGGGGCGGCGCTGGGCCATCATCGGCAGGGTGAGCGGGTCGACAAAGCGGTAGTGCTCGTCCCAGGCGCGCAAGCTGTCTGTTGACACGTTCATGGCGGTGCCGCGCTCGAACTGTTCAGCCGCAGCGTTCCACACCATCGAGACATATTGGTCGGCCTCTAACAGCTTGAGCATGTGGATGGCGCAGGCCTCGCGCAGCGCGTCGGCCCCCGTGGTTTCTGCCAGCAGCCGCATCAGCCCGCTCAATGCAGAAGTTTGGGCCTTGGTCAGTTGCATAAGACGATGAAAAGCAGCATGGGTAGCGGGTAGGGAGTAGAGGTTTTCCCGATGTTAGGAGCACCGTGCCCAATATCCATCAGGGTTGACCCGCGCCACCTAGCATTCCTGTCAGGTGCATGGCGGACATGGGTCTCCTAAGCTGGGGCTCCGTTTCTGGAGACACGCATGGAACTGATGGATGGCACCGCCATTGAGGTGAGAGATACGCTGGCAAAAGGGCATGTGCGCTGCATAGATTTGGCAGAGCATTGGATTGCACGCACCGAGGCCGCAGAGGCTCTGAATTGCTATGTGCAGTTCGACGCAGAGGGTTTGCGACGCCAGGCCCAAGCGGCTGATGCCAAGCTGGCAAAAGGCGAGCGCCTGCCGCTTTTGGGCGTGCCGATTGCGCTGAAAGACAATATCGAGGCAGTTGGTTTCGCTTGCGGCGCGGGCACTCGTGCTTTGGGCGCCCTTACCTCTGGCCAGGACGCAGAGCTGGTGGCACGCCTGCGCCAGGCGGGCGCGTTGATCCCGGGCAAGCTGGGCATGCATGAGCTGGCGTTTGGCATTACGTCAAACAACGCATGTACCGGTGCCATCCACAACCCTTGGGATGCGAGCCGTATCCCCGGTGGCAGCAGCGGTGGTTCAGGCGCAGCCGTTGCTGCCAGGTTGGTGCCAGCCTCTATTGGTACGGATACCGGGGGCTCCATACGCATTCCTGCCGCTTTATGCGGGGTGGCGGGGTTCAGGCCCAGTACCGGGCGGGTGAGCGGCCAAGGCCTTTGCCCCATTGCCACTACACGCGATACAGCGGGCCCCATTGCGCGCAGCGTGGCCGATCTTGCCTTGCTGGACAGCGTGCTGACCGGCGACTGGGAGGCACAGACACCGGCGCCGCTGCAGGGCTTGAAAATTGGTATTCCACAAGACATTTTTTGGGACGATCTGGATGCCGGGGTGGAAAAAACGTGCAACGCTGCGCTGCAGCTACTGCGCCAATCTGGCGTTCAGTTTGTGCCGGTAGCGCTGCCCGGTATAGCCAAGCTGAATGCAGAAATCGCGTTTGCGCTGACGTCGTTTGAATTTGTCAGTGACCTGGGCCAGTACCTGCGCAAGCACCCCGCCAAGTTGAGCCTTGCAGAGCTGATTGGCCAAGTGCTCAGCCCCGATGTTGCGGCGATTGTTGTGCCATTGCTGGGCACGCTCAAACCTTCTGCAGAGGCTTACCAGGCAGCGCTTCAATCACGCACGCAGCTGCAAGCCATGTATGGCGATGTGTTTGCTGCCAATGGTGTACAGGCGCTTGTGTTCCCCACAACGCCCAGCACGGCGCCACGTATTGGCGACGACCTTGTTTTTGACCACAACGGCCATCTCAGCCCCACTTTTTTAACCTTCACCCGCAACACCGGCCCCGGCAGCAATGCCGGCATTCCCGGGCTGTCTTTGCCCATTGGCCTGTCACAAGGGCTGCCAGTGGGCCTGGCGCTGGACGGCCCCATGCACAGCGACCGCCGCCTGTTGGCGCTGGGCCAGGCCCTGGAAGCGGTGCTGCCCCGCATGGCTGCGCCTGGGCTGTTTTAGGGCAGAGGCATTGGGGGTTTTGGGCCGCGCAGGTGCACTCCCAAGCAGATGCTGGAGGGTGGATGCAAGATCTTCGTCCAGCGCGGTGCGTTGGATTTTTTGGGGAGTGCGCCCCGCCGTTATAGCAATGGTGCTGGGCTGTTGCAGAACCAGCCTGTTTGCGCCTTTAGGCCCGAGAGGGAGCCATGGCAGTCCACGGGCCGCTGGCTGTGGCGCTAATGCGGCGCGGGTGCAGTCAGGGGCTAATCAAAGCGCATTGAACTCGATTTTTCCGGCCTTCATCACTAGCGGAATCTGCTCGCCCTGGCCCAGCAAGCAGTGGATGTCGCGCAGCGGGTTGCCGTCCACCAGCAAGAGGTCGGCAATAGCGCCAGGGATGAGGCGGCCCAGCCGGTTTTGCATGCCCAGGACCTCAGCGCCGATCAGGGTGGCGCTAGCGATGACTTCAGCGGGCGTCAGCACTTGGGTGCGCAAGCGAAACTCATCGCTTTGCAGGCGCTGTGATTCGCCCAGCAGATCGGAGCCAAAGCCCATTTTGACGCCGGCTGCCTTGAGGATTTCGAGCGAGCGCAGGCCAGCGGCGCGCATGTCGGCCACTTTGGCCACGCTGTCGGCGGGCAGGCCCAAGGCGGGGCCTTCATCAACCAGCGCGTCGTAGGTGACCAAGGTGGGCACAGCGTAGGCTTGGTGCTCAGCCATTGCTTGTGCGGCTGCGGCGTCTACCAAGTTGCCATGCTCGATGGTGCGCACACCGCAGCGTACAGCGCGGGAGATGGCCTGCGCGGTGTAGGCATGGGCGAGTACGTAGGTTTGTCGCGCTGCAGCTTCCGCAACGATGGCCTGGATTTCCGCTTCGCTGTAGCCCAGCGCACCAACAGGGTCGGTGGGCGAGGCAACACCGCCCGAGGCCATGATTTTTATTTGGTCGGCCCCCATTTGCAGTTCTTCTCTGGCTGCGCGCCGTACCTCGTCTACCCCATCGGCAACGCGGGCCAATGAGCCGACCCGGACACAGGTGGGGCAGAGCCCGTTGTTCAAATGGTCAGAGCGCAAGCGCATGTCGCCGTGGCCGCCGGTTTGGCTCAGCGCCCGGCCCGATACGAATAGGCGCGGGCCCTGTACCAGACCGGTGTCCACGGCTTGTTTGAATGCATGGCCGGCGCCGCCTGCGTCTCGCACGGTCGTGAAACCACGGCGCAGCATGCCTTGCAGCATAGGCAGGCTGCGCAGCGTGACCAGCACATTGGGCATGTGTACCTGCCGGCCCAGGTTGACCTCCACCGCCACGATGTGTACGTGCAGGTCAATCAGGCCGGGCATGGCGGTTTTGCCCTGCGCATCGATGACCAGGGCCGACGCGCTGGAAATGGGCTGGGTCGAGACTTCGCGGATGACTCCGCCCTCAATCAGGATGTCGTGGCGGTCTTGCAGCTCGGGCTGGCTGGGGTCGAGCAGGTGGGCGTTTTTGATCAGAATGGCTTGGGTCATGGGGCGTTTCCTTTTTTGTTGTTTTTGTTCATTGCAAGCCCATCAACGCTGGCAGCGCCAGCTGAGCGAGCACTCTGGCCGGGGCTACATGGCTTTCGTTGTACCAGCCTTCCCGGTGCAGCAGGTTGACGGTGCCGAGCGTCTGCCCTTGCCAGCGCACAGGCAGGTTCAAGACACTTTGGCAGCCCAGCGAGTCGATGAGTTCGTGGTCGTAAAACACTTCGCGCAGGTCTTGTGCGTTGCGGCCAATGTAGAACTCACCGCGCTGCACGACTTGCTGCATCCAGGGCGCATTGGTGACCGCTTTGCGCCCGCCTACGGGGTAGGCATCGGGCATGTTGCTGTAAATACGCTGCGATTCGCTGGCGCCAGGCCAGTAGACCAGCACGGTAAACAAGCGGTGTCCCAGTATGTCTGCGGCTGCACGCTCGATGGCGGCAAATGTGGCCTGGGGTTGTGCGGGCGCATCATGGCTCAGCGCGAGTGCTTCCAATACGGCGGGGATGGGCGGGTTCATTTAGCGACTCTTAAAAAACGATTCATCAAGCGGGTTGCGTGCCTTATGCCAGCTCATCGGCGGCAATGGCTTCCAACGAACGGCCCCGGGTGGGGACGCCCATGATCAGAACGGCGGCCGAGCCCAGCAGCAGGACGGCTGTCGTCATGCCAAAGACGCCGCCAAAGCCCAAGGTGGGATACACATAACCCACCAAGATGGGGGCGCTGATACCGCCAATCCGGCCAATTGCCGATGCCAGACCGGAGCCGGTGGCGCGCACATGGGTGGGAAAGACCTCGGGCGTGTAGGCATACAGCCCGGCATAGGCACCATTCATGAAGAAGGACAAGAGCACGCCGGCCTGCATGATCTGCTGGTCGCTGGATGAGTAGGCCAAAGCCAGCGCGCACAGCCCGCCCAGCAGCATGTAGCTCACAATGGTTGCTTGGCGTCCGATACGATCGTTCAGCCAGGCGGCCGAGAAGTAGCCGGGAACCTGGGCGATGTACATCACCAAGGCATAGCCGAAGCTTTTGGAGACGGTCATGCCGTTTTGCACCAGCAGGCTGGGAATCCAGGTGAAGAAGGAGTAGTAGCTGAAGGTCATCGACAACCACATCACCCAGGTCATGATGGTGATTTTGCGCAGCTTGCGCGAGAGCAGTGCAGAGTAGTTCTTCAAGACGGAGCCGCGCGAGCTGCTGGGGGGCGGGGCGGCCATTTCTGCAGCGTCCATGGTTTGCAAGGGTTTGCCGCTGCGTTGCGCAGAGGTTTCCATGGCGACGACGATGGCCTCCGCCTCGGCAGTGCGGCCTTGACTTTCCAGCCAGCGCGGAGATTCAGGCAAGCTGCGGCGCCACCACAACAGCATCAAAACGGGGGCTGCCGTGATCAAGATGACGATTCGCCATCCGTCGGCGCTGGCTGGCACCAGAAAGTAGCCCAGGAGTGCGGCCCCGACAAAGCCGAACGAGAAGAATCCGGCCAAGGCACCCGTAAAGGCGCCGCGGTAGCGGCGCGCCACAAACTCAGACAAATAGGGCGCAATGATGGCGCTTTCTGCGCCAGTTCCCAGGCCCGCAAAAATGCGCAAGCCTAGGAAAGACGTCCAATCATTGACCATGGCGCTCAATGCCGACGCCAGGCAGTAGATAAAGAGTGCCCACATCATGACGGCACGTCGACCGATCAGATCACCAAGCGTTCCGGCCGCCAGCGCGCCAAAGAAAAAGCCAATGAAATTGGCGCTGGCCAGCACGCCCACCTGCACGTTGCTCAGGGCCCAATCGGTGCGCAGTACTGGCAGCACAAAGGCAATCACTGCGGCGTCCATCGCATCGAAGGTGTAGCCCAGGCCACCGGCCAATAAAAGCTGGCGGTGGAATCCGGAAAAAGGCAGGCGCTCTATGCGAGCGGAAATCATGGTCATAGGGTCTCCAAGCTGGCGTTGTCGTGGTTCTGCAGAAATTGGAGCCAGATGATAGGGAGCTCTATGATGTGTCGTAAAGTTTATATGTTGAATGTGAACTATTGACCAGACGAATGTTTGAACCTGGAGATTCCAGCGCTTTATGAGCTTCCGTACGACAGATCTGAACTTGCTGAAAGTCTTTGAAGCCTTGATGACCGAGCGGAGTGTGACGCGCGCGGCAGAGAAGCTCTCACTCACCCAGCCAACCGTCAGCAATGCACTGCGGCGATTGCGGGAAAACTTCAACGACCCGCTGTTTACACGGCATGGCTCGGGCATTCGGCCCACACGGCGAGCCATGGATCTGTGGGAGCCGCTGGGACGTTCGATGCATTTGATTCGCAGCGTTCTGGAAGGGGATACTTTTGACGCCGCTAATAGCAATGCCCAAATCGGGATCGCCATGTCTGATTACGTGGCATGCAATGTCACGCCCAGGTTGTTGTCGCAAATGAGCGTGATGGCGCCAGCGATGAAGCTGTATACGCTGGCGGGAACGGTTAGCGACTTTGGTGACATCTTGCTGAACGACCGCGCAGACTTTGCGATTGGCGCTTATAACGACGATGTGCAGCGACCGGGCTTTTTGCGCTCCAGAACCTTGTGGCTGCTGGAGATGGCTTGTTTTGTGCGTGAAACCCACCCGTTCGCCCAGCTGGAGAAAATTCCACTGAAAAAGTTCTTGGCCGCACCCCATGTAGATGTGAATCTGTCGGGCAAGAGCGTCCCCATTTACGATGCGTTGCTGCGCAGCCGCGGCTTGCAGCGCAATCTAGCTGCCAGCGTGAGCCACTACGCCACTGCTTGGGAAGTTGTCCGCAATTCAGATTACGTGGGTGTGCTCCCTTGGTCGCCAGAGCTGGACCAAGCGCATCTACAGGGTTTGTGCCGGGTGCCGCTTCCAGTTGCCGCACCTTTGCGCGCCATTGAGCTTTTCTGGCACGAGCGCAATGACGCTTCGGCATTACACCAATGGGTGGCTGGCTTGCTGTTATCGCTGTTTCAGACAGAGTCGGAAGCGTAGGGGCGTTTGGGAGCTGGTTGCAACGCGCTTTATCGGGTGCGGCGCCCTGTCGTTTTTGAGGACTGCCCTTGGTTTAGGGGTTGGCCATTCAAGTCCGTTATGTACCGGGTGTGATGGGTATCGCATGGTGCATGCCAAGAGCGCCGTCTGTGCGCCTCTACAATGGCGCCCGAGCCATGAACAAACCTGAATCTTTGCCATTTGCCCCGGCGCTGGGCGAGCAGTCGCAGGCTGCGCTGTTGCGCCGCTCGGTGCGCGGCTTTACGCCGCAGCCGGTGCCAGACGCTTTGTTGCACGCGGTGTTGCAAGAGGCGCGGCGTGCGCCCAGCGGGGCCAATTTGCAGCCCGGCTATTTTTGGCAGGTAGCAGGTGGTTTGCGTGAGCAATTGGCCGGCCGTTTGCAGCAGGCCTACGAGGCGGGCGAGCAGGAGGCCGAGGATTACGGTTATTTCCCACGCCCTTTGCCTATGTCGTTGCGCAAGCGCCAGGTGGCTGCCGCGCAGGCGCTGTATGGCGCATTGGGTGTGGAGCGGGGCGATGCGGCGGGCCGCGCTTTGCAGTTTGGCCGCAACTTCCGTTTTTTTGATGCGCCGGTGGCGCTGATCATCACCATCGACAGCGGTTTTGGCCCCGGTGGCTATATGGACCTGGGCATGGCCATATATGGCCTGATGCTGGCTGCCCAATCACGCGGCTTGGCCACTTGCGCGATCGGCGCCATGGCTTCTTACCCCGGCCTGATCCGCGACACGCTGCAACTGCCAGCGACGCAAACGGTGGTGTGCGGCATGGCGCTGGGCTACGAGGACGCAGCCGCACCCATCAACCAGACGCGCACTGAGCGCGCCGCGCTGGGCGATTTTTTTCAGCGCCTGGGTGGCGATTGAGGCTGCTTCGATAGAGAGCGTTGGGTTAGCGCTTTAGCGCTAATACCGCCGGTGCATGCAAGCGCACGCGGAACCCGCTTTGGTGCGAATATTCCGGGTCGCCTTGGTCTTCGTAAAAAGAGCGAATTATCAAATACAAGCGGTTGGTTTGCAGCAGCTCGCAGTAGGCAACCCAGGGAAGTTGCAGATCGGGCGCCTCAGATGCATAAGAGAGCCAGATTTTTGCCCAAGCGCCGCTGCGCAGGGCTTGGCCTTCTTCGCGCAGGTTGACGCCTTCGTCCGGCTGCATTTGCAGCATGGCCTCGATCCAGCTGCCGTCCAAACTTTGTAGCCAACTGCCATTCATAAATTCTTCCAGGGCCGCTAGGGCGGGTGCAGGCCCGTCGCCCTGCAAGCGTACGCAGTGGCTGCAGAACACATGGCGCCCATGGTTGGTGCGCTGAAAACGGATGTGCTCTATACGCACGCTGGCCAATTGCGGAATGCTGGCATCTTCAGCAGGTGGGCGAGGAGGGGCAGGTTGTGCGTCCATGGCCATGCATGCTGGCGCTCAGCGCTCCAGCCAGCTCCATGCCGGCAGTTGCTCGGCCCGCGTGTTGGCTACCTGGGTTTCGCCCATTTGCTTTTCCAGATGCAGAGCTTGGTAATCGAGCTCGGCAGCGGCGTCGTCTAACGCAGCTATCAGGCGGTTGGCGTGGGTGACGACGATGACTTGTGTTTGCCGCGTAGCCACGGCAATGAGGCGGCCGAGCGCGGGCAGCAGATCGGGGTGCAGGCTGGTTTCTGGCTCGTTCAAAACCAAGAGTTGCGGCGGGCGCGGCGTGAGCAGCGCGGCAATCCACAGCAAGTAGCGCAGCGTGCCGTCGGACAGCTCGGCTGCTTGCAAAGGGCGCAGCAGGCCCGGCTGCTGCATGAGCAAGGCAAAGCGGCTATCGCGCTGCTCCACCTGCACGCTGGCGCCGGGGAAGGCATCGTCTACGGCTTGGGCAAGTGCTTCGTGGTCGCCAATCGATTCGATGGTTTGCCAGGCGGCGGCCACATCGGCACCGTCGTTGCTGAGCACCGGCGTGTAGGTGCCCAGTTGCGGCTGGCGGGCGGGCGCATCGGCATCGCTGCGGAAGTGGTCGTAAAAGCGCCAGGAGCGCACTTGCTCGCGCAGGGCCAGCATTTCGGGTGCGGCTTGCGGGTCGACGTATTCGGTGAGCATGCTGGCCCAGCGTGGTATGGGGCGCTCCACCACGTTCCAGCCGCGCCCACCGCTGGTGTTGCGCAGCTTGAGCAGCGGGCCTTCGCGCTGCACCAGAGTGGCGGCGGGGCGCAGCAGCGGGCCGGCCCACAGGGCTTCCTGTTTTATCTCGGGATCGTGCGCAAACGCGGCCGGTACGCTGGTAGGCGCGGGCAAGCCAATGTCGATGGCGTAGCCAAAACCATCGTCATCGCTGGCAAAGCCCAGCTTCAAATCCACCGGTTTGCGCCGCACCGTGCCTTGCACTGGCACCTCGCCTCGGCGCATGCGGGCACTTATCTCTTGCGGCCCGGCCCAGAGCGTAGATTCCAACCCGCCTTCGCGCACCAAAGAGCGCACCACGCCGCCACTGGCAATCTCGGCCAGCAGCCGCAGCGATTTGTAGACGCTGCTTTTGCCACTGCCATTGGGCCCGGTCACCACCGTGAGCTGCCCGAGCGGCAGCACCAGCTGGCGCAGCGAGCGGTAGTTGGCGATGGCTAGGGTGGTGAGCATGAAGAACACGTTCTACGGAATCACTTGTTCCGGAGATGTGAGTATGCCGTGTTGTAGCGGTAAAAATTCAGCTCATTTAACCGATACGTGATATGTCGGTTGCGAAGGGGCCTTTCCCCGGTTTGTTTTTATGTACTGTAAAAACAACTTTAGCACCTTCGTAGATTTGCCATTCTTCATTCAAATCTTTGTAGAAAAAGAATAGGTCTTTGCCTTTTATTCGGCTTATAAATCCAAATCCTTTAAATGGAAAAAAGCATTTTATTGTCCCGGTTTCTCTGTTGCTGCTCTCAGATAGGTTCGTCATAAAGTAGCTCATCTTTATCTCCAAGAGGCTTGCAATGGGAGAGTATATTTTTGATATGAAATGCGATCTTTCTATTGTTTCGCATTAGGATGTTTACTTTATAGTGAATTTTATAATATTTTTTAAAGTAAACAAATTTTCTTCTGTAGTTGCTTTTGGATTTGCTTAAATGTTTTGCTTGTTGAGTAATGCTGTGAGCCGTTTTTTCGTCGTAAAGAGGGAGTATAGATTGAAGTATGGTTCTGTACTTTTCTGCTTTAATATGATTTAAATAAGACAGTTTTGCTACTTTCCCAGAAACTGAATTGTGCAATTGGTGATATATTTCGCTATGCCTATCTATTGCAGCTTGAGATTGACACTTATGCATTTCGGCACGAATTGCTTTTCGATCACTGCGGTGGGCTCTGGGGTGTCCGCGATTTAACCAGAGCCCAGTTACTTCCATGAAATCTATTGGATTTGATTTCGATGTGATTTTTTGTTTTCTATTGTTTAACTTTAATTCGGAACTTTTTAATGTTGCCTTGGTTTCTTTAATAATCTTTTCAATTTCTTCTTTGCTTATTTCTTTGGCGGAAGAGATTGATATGTCATCCAGAAGGCGAGTGTAGGTGTAGCCCCTTCCTTGGAGACGAGAAACTAAGCTGTATTCAGTATTATGAAGAGTGAGATTGGCAAGGTGCGAACTACTGCAAGCACCTTGAGGTACTGAATCTTTAAAACAGCATAAATCTGCCAATAGTGCTGATACGTCCGGAGGGAATTTGCAAAAAAATTGAAATATTTCGAGAACTTTTTTGCGATTTATTGAGGGGTAGAAATTTTTTACGTCTAGTGCAATGACAATCTTGGCATTGGAATGCTGAGATGCATTTTTGACATAATCTTTATCTGCAATTCCTCCATGTAAATATGGAGGGTATGTGACATTTCCAAAAATCTTTTTGTTAATTCTTTTTTGAATTATTTTTAAATGATTGCTGGGAATGCTTATCGAGCGTTCGCCACCATTCTTTTTGGGAATCGAATGTGGGTGATAATGTTTTTCGATTTCTTTGGCGGTATTTTTTAGAATACCCAAATCTACTTGCAAAGTCTGCGATAAGCTGGCAAGAGAGCCTATTGGCCTTGCATTGTAGTATGGGCGCATATTAACTATAGAAAAGATAAATACCTACCATCTAGAAGGGTGAATTTTCATTCATCCAATTAGAAATGGATTCGAGGCAAGAAATGATCCGGGCGAGGGAGCAAAAATTGCCGAGCCAGCTACTAGCGCTGCTATAAATCGTAGATTGCTCACGCTTGCCACGACTTTTTTTTGTAGGCGTCATCTTGCGATGACCTGATGTTGATTTTTTTTGCTTAGGCTTTTTTGCCATATGGGTCCTTTCGGGTTCGACGCGCCGGATGGCGCGTATCGCACAACGTCCGAAAGAAACCTAGAGAATAAAAACTCGCAGCTGGCCCAGGTATTTACTTTTTAGCACAACAACCGACTCTTTAGGAGAGAGCCTCAGGCGTATTGCCCTCATCTTGCTGATAGGGGCGGATACATCCCGAGGAGCCGGTAAAGTTCTGTTGAACAGAACGTTTTTCCAAAAAGAAAAACTTAGACTTCTCTAAAGCTAAATCAACACAAAAAAGCAGCCCAGACGAAACATCTGGTCTAGCGGTGATTGTAACAATTCTGTGGGAAAAGTAAATATATTTTTCTACTGAATTTCGAACACCGCTCTACGGCTCGTTGCGTTGGCTAAATGAGGCATATGTGCAGTTGCACCAACCCCGCGCTCCCCAAGCCCCCAGCCCCAGCCCCAGCCACCGCAGCCAAGCCCAGAGCGCCGGCGGGCGCGGTTTGCAGATCGGCCAGTACACGCACCAAGGCTACGGCTGCGGATGCGCCGATGGGGTGGCCGCGGGCGATGCCGCCGCCGTGGCGGTTGAGCAGGGCGGGGTCGGCGCCGTGGGCTTGCAGCAGCGCTTGCCATTGCAAGGTTTGGACGGCGAAGGCGTCGTGCAACTCGATGGCGGCCAGCTCGGGCCAGCGGCGTTGTTGGGCATGCAGCAAGGCTTGCGCAGCATCGGCAGCCAGTACCAATGGCATGGCGGGCGCTCCGCCCAGCGACTGGTGGCCCAGCCAGTGGGCGCGAGGCGTTATGCCGTAGCGCTGGCAAGCGGCGTCGCTCATCAAAAGCACCAGTGCAGCACCGTCGGCTTTGGGGGAGATGGCGATGGTGCTGACGGCGTGCTCGGCACGCACCGTATCGGCTACATCGGCATCGGTCTGCGCAACGGCGGGCAGGCGCGCAATTTGGCGTTCGCTGAGCTGGCGCGGGAAGGCGTCTTGCACCACGCCGTGGATGGGTACTATTTCTGGCCGCAGCAGCTCGGCGTTTTGTAAGGCGCGGGCGTGGCTGGCGGCAGCGCAAGCGTCTTGCGCAGAGCGGCTGTGGCCTTGGGCGGCCGCGTAGCGGGCGGCGGCCAGCAGCAGATCGGGGTCATCTTGCGGGTTGGGGGCGAAGGGCGGGCGTTCGTAAGGCACGGGCGCATCACCAGCGTGCAGCGGGCGCGTGGCGCGGATGGGGGCGCGGCTCCAGGCTTCGGCGCCGCCGGCCACCACCACATCGGCCTGGCCGCTGGCTACCAGGCTGGCGGCCAGCGCCACGGCGTCCAGCCCGGCGCAGCATTGCGTGTCAACAGAGTAGGCCGCGCAGCTGGGCGACAAGCCCGCCGCCAAAGCCAGCATGCGCGCCGGGTTGCCGCCTGCGCCCAAGGCGTTGCCCAGCACCACGGCTTGCACCGCGTTGGCGGGCAGAGCAGCTTGCTGCAACAGAGCCTGCAGTACGGGCGCACCCAGTTCGTGCGTGTGCAATGCCTTGAATGCGCCGCCGACAGGCACCACGGCGCTGCGGGCGAAAGCGGTGATGGCGATGGGAGCTGCAGGCATGCGGGTCAAAGTTTGGAACGGTAGGAAGGTCTGGCAGGCGCAACCGGTACGGCGCGCCAGCCAACCTTTATACCTGCTTTGCCAGCGCTGTTTCAGCAGTGAGCGCGTGCGCGGCGTGCCAGTTTTGCAGTGCGGTGGCGAGTTGCGGGTGGTCGGTTTTGGCGCTGGCGGTTTGCGGCCAGGGCTGGGCAGTGAACCAGCGGCGCGGGCATTTGTAGGCTTCGAGTTGGCTGCGGCACCAAGTGGACAGTTCGGCGGCCAGCTCGGCATCCAGCGGCTGCAGGCGGCCATCGCCTTGCGGCATCGCATCTTTGATCTGCACCGCAGCCCATACCTGTTTGCCGCGCAGTGCGTCGTCCACACCGTGTACTGAGGCGGCGGCGACACGCGGGTGTTCGCACAACAGGGCTTCCACTTCTTCGGGGAAGAGGTTTTTACCTTGGGTGACAAGCATGCGTTTTTCGCGGCCGACCAGGCTGAGGTAGCCGTCATCGCCCAGGCTGCCCATGTCGCGCACGCTCAGCCATTCGTCGTGTTCGCCAGCGCGCAGGGCGGCGGTGGCGTCGGCGCTGCCGCCCACGTAGTCCATGAATAGCATGGCGCTGCGGATCCAGATCTGGCCGATTTCGCCCGTTGGCAAGGGTTCGCCCGCGGCGTTGCGGATTTGCAGTTGCACGTTGCTGAAGGCGCGGCCCACCACGTGCGGCGGCGTGGCGGCGTTGGCGTCCATCCAGGCGATAAAGCTGGCTTCGGAAGCGCCGTAAAACTCCACAATGCGTGCGCGTGGAAATAGCGCTTGCAAAGCAGGCGTGTGCTGGCGCATCCAGCGGGCACCGCTGATGAGTACCAGCTCCACGCTGTCGATGGGCTCGATATGGCGGCGCTCGGCCAGTTGCAGCATCACCAGCAGTTGGCTGGGCACGGCCACCAGGCAGGGCGCGGCCTGGGCCCGCAGCGTGGCCAGGCATTGCGGCGCAGAAAAGCGCGCTTGTAGTTGCGCGCCGCCACCCGTCCAGATGCCCATGAGCGCACCAAACAGAAACAGCGAATGCGACAGGTTGCCCGGCGCCATGACGCAACCTTGCGCGGCCGCGCCAAAGCTTTCGACGCAGACGCGGTAGCTTTCGGCCCACGAGAAATGGTGGCGCCGAAAGCCTTTGGGCTGGCCGGTGCTGCCCGAGGTAAAGCCTATGTAGAAGGGCGCCAGGCTGGCAGCGCCTTGGTGCGCCGGGGTGGTGCAGAGCTCGGCAATCCAGCGCTGGGCTTGCTGGCGCTGCGCTTCGGGCCAAGCGGCGTCGCCCAAGGCGGCACAACGGCCGCTGGCGTTGGTGGCCAAAAATCCGGTCAGCAGCGCAACGGGTGGCAAGCGGGCGTCAAGCAAACAGGTGTGGGGCGCGGCGCTGGCATCAAGCTCAGCGGCGCGGGTTTGCACGGCGGCATGCAGCTCGGCAAATGTGATGCGCTGCGAGCCGTCGTCCAAGGCCAGCGCCTGGGGCCGGGTTTGCGCCCAGTGCGCCAGCGGGCCGTGTACGAGTTGCTGCCAGGCGGGGAGCGCTGCGCTCACAGTGCGCGGCCGCCAAAGCGCCAGTCGGGCAGGCCACGGGCTACGGTGTGCACGATGAGCGCTACCAGCACGCACTTGATCAAATCACCGGGCACGAATACCAGCGTGCCCACCAGCGCTTGGGTCCAGCTGAGTTTGGCCAGCAGCACCAGGCCGATGACGCCGCCTGCGTGGATGACCACAATGCCACCTGCGACCGAAGCCACAAATGCTGCCAGTGCCAAACGCTTGGGGCTGGCGTTGCCGACGGAGAGAGCACGCATGACCCAGCCGCAAACCAGGGCGGCCAGCGGCCAAGAGATCAGGTAACCGGCCGAGGGCAGAAAGAATACGCCCAAGCCGCCGCGCCCGCCCGAGAGCAGTGGCAAGCCCAGTGCCACAGCCAGCAGGAAAAGCAGCATGGCTTGCATGCCCATGCTGGCGCCCAGCAAGCAGCCGGCCAGCATGACGCCCATGGTCTGCGCGGTAATCGGCACACCCAGCGGCAGGTCGATCTTGGGGATCATGCCGAAGGCGGCCAGCAGGGCGGCGAACAGCGCTACCAGAGCAATGCGCTGGGCGGGGGTGTCGTGGCGGGAGGTGGTCATGGTCATGCGGAGGTGCTCCATCAAATCATAAAAAATCTACAAAGGGCTTACAGGCACAAGTACTGCTTCAGAGTTTGAGCCGGATGGCCAGCGCGTCAGCCACCTTGCGGGCGGTTTGCAGCATGCGGATGGTGAGCGGGGCCAGCAGGCGCAGGCCGCCGGCGCGGCCGGTGCGGACGCGGTGTGCATCGGCCAGGCGCTGCCATTGCACAAAAAACTGTTCGGCAAAGCGCAGCATCAAACCCAGTTGCAGCGCCAGGCGTTCTACCGGCACGCCAAAACGGGCCAGCGGTTGCAGCAGCCATTCGGCCACGCTGAGCAGATCACCAAAGCGCGTGGTGGCCGTGAGCATGGCGCCCAGCATGGTGGCGCTGAGCAAGCGCAAGCCGCTGTGCAGGCCCACCATGGGCTGGCCGGTGGCCGCATGCAGCGCGCCTACCAGCAAAGAGGCAATGAACGCCACTTTTACCAAGCGACGCGTGGGGCGGGAGGCGGCGCCAATGCTCAGGTACAAAACCAGTACCACGGCAAAGGCGGCGGCTTGGCCGCGCACGTCGGTCACAAACAGCAGGCCCAGGCCGCACAAGGCCAGCACCAGCAACTTGGCGCCCGCAGAAACGCGGTGCAGCCAGCTGGGGATGTCGCTATACAAGCTGCCCATTGTGATCAGCCTTGTGCCGCTGGATTGGTGTTGGCATTGGCGCTGAGCGCTTGGCTGCGGGCTGCGACGTCGGCCTCGTAGGCGGCGCAGACGGTGTCGCCAGGGCCATCGGCGCGCACGCGCCCTTGGTCGAGCCAGACCACGCGCTCAAAGTGGCGCACATGGGCCAGCACGTGGGTGGAGATGACGGTTTGCGCCGGGCTGCGCTCCAGCTCGGCCGCCAGCCGCGCCTGGCCGGGCAGATCAAGGCTGGCGAAGGGTTCGTCCAGCAGCATCACCTGCGGCGCGGCCAGCAGCATGGCCAGAAAACACACTTGCTGGCGCTGGCCTTGGCTCAAACTGCTGACAGCACGCGGCGCCCAGGCGGCCAGCCCGCGCTGCGCCAGAAAAGCCTGCGCTTGCACGATGGCCGCTTTGCGCGCCACGCCCTGGTATTGCAGGCTCAGGCCCAGCTCTTCTTCAACGGTGGGGAAGATGATTTGGTCGTCCGGGTTCTGAAACATCAGGCCCACCACGCCGGGCAGTTGCTCGCGCTGGCGCTGCACATCGTGGCCTGCCACCAGCACCTGGCCTTGCTGCGCTACTTCCAGCCCGCACAGCAGGCGGAACAGGCTGGTTTTGCCCGCGCCGTTGTCGCCAATAAGGCCAATGCGGCGCTCGGTCAGGCTCAGGCTCAGGCCGGCGAACACGGGCTGGGCGCCGCGTATCAGGTGCACGTCTTGCAGCTGGATGCCTGAGGCGGGTGTGGCGGAAGGAGCGGACATGGGCGGAGCGAAAAACGTCAAAAAACAAGTTGGCAGATTTGGCAACCCGGGCCGGTTTTGGCGGACTTGCCGAAAGGGCGAATCCAGGGCTGCCAGCGGGCGCCAAGGCCCGGCAGCCGGGGCTGTGGGGCGTTGGCAGCCATTGTCGCACCAGCTTTCTGTTTGCTGCGCTCTGTATCACTTCAGGCTGATTGTTGTCGCTGTTGGCAGAAGCATGCTTTTTGGCGGTGCAATGGCAGAAGTTGGCCGAACTTGCGTGCTAGCTTGTGCCAGCTGGCGGTAATTTGCTGCCATCTTCCGCCAGCCTACAGTTGCTGTGCCTGCCCTGAAAGGCCTGGATTGCAATCAATTTGATAGCGTCAGTTGAATGCACACAAAGGCCTAGATCAGGGTTTTGCTTGTTTTGTGGTGAATCATTCCCAAAAGCTGCCAAGTGTGGCGTAGGGGCATTGCGCAGTTCTCTGACAGCTTTTGCTGGCTGCCGGTGCTGCAATAGCGTTACGACCCATGCTGAATGAAAGGAGGTCGCGTATGTTTGATCATCCCCATGCACATTGGACAGATTTCGCCACTTTCCTGGCCTTGGTGGCTGTGGTCGCACTGGCTTTCTCAGTGCTGGTGTGGCCCCACAGTACGGCCCAGGCGGCTGATTCGTTGGCCCACATGCTCAAAGGCCTGCAACAGGTCTGGCGCACGCTGTGAGTACCGCGCCAGGTGCTGGCAGCGCTGGCGCAGGCCAGAAATGCGCCCATTCCAACAGGTTTTCAGCCCGTTTGCCGCTGCTGCCTCAGGCCGTCAGCGGCTGCTTTTGTGGCTGGCGCCCGCTGCCCACAGCAGCTGCACGGTGTGCAGCGCGGGCGCAACGGAGGTGTAAAAATTGATGTTTCTTATCACTCGGTGCAAATGAGTCGATTCATAATTTCTATTTTAAGAAGCCGCTGCTGACCGCCGTCGTGGCCAGGGCTGGTGTTGTGAATCCCGCTCGGCAAGAGCACAAGTCTGAGGCATATATGAAACGATTGAATCCTTTGGGCGCCACCAGTGCGCTGTTGGCGGCCCTGGTGCTGGCGGGTTGCGCATCCGGCCCTTCGAAGGAAGAGCAGGCCGCTGCCGCCAAGGCCGAAGAGACCAAGGCGGCCGAGCAAGCCAAGGCTGCCGAGGCGGCCCGCCAACCCGCACCGGCGGCCGAGGTGCCCAAGGCCCAGGCGAAGTTTGCCGATGCCAAGCCCCTCAAGTTTGTGCAGCAAAGCTACGCCACCGCCAATGGCGAAGGCAATAGCAACTTCAGCATCCAGTTCCTCAAGGGCGGCAAGGTGGTCTACAAGTCGAAGGCCGACGGCGGCGACGCTGTGCTCTACCGCGGCACCTGGAAGCGCACGGGCAACCAGATCGACGTGGCGGCCAAGGACGCCAAATCGGACGATGCAGTGAACCTGAGCTACGAAGTGCGCCCCGAGCTGAACAGCCCCGCCGACGCCTACAAGGACTGCAAGAAGTTCGCCCCCGGCCTGTACCCGCTGAACGTGAACGGCAGCACCGACGAAGACCTGACTTACAGCCTGTGGCCCGAGCATCTGGTCAAGCAAAACGCCGCCCCTTGCGAGCCCGAGCGCAAAGCCGCGCCCAAGAAGGGCAAGCGCAAGAGCAAGTGATGGTGCCGTAAAGGCAAAGCACAAAAAGGTCAGCTTCGGGGCTGGCCTTTTTTCATTGCAGCGAAGGGCTGAAGCGGTGGCAGTGTGAGCAGTCCGGCTGGGAGTCGTCTCAGCAACGCAAAAATAGTACTTGGAGCCAATGGCTTGATGGTTTGGGCGAAACGGCAAAAAACGCTGCCTTGATTTGTACGGCATTTTGCCGTATTCTTGCATCTGGAGGACAATACCATGCCCGCAGTCAGCTCTACCGCCCGTCTCGAAGCCCGAATCACCACCGATCTGCATTCTTTACTCAAGCGTGCCGCCGAACTTCAGGGGCGCACCATGACCGATTTCGTGGTGTCTGCCGTTCAGGATGCCGCGCAGCGCGCCATTGAGCAAGCCGAGGTCGTCCGCCTGTCGTTGGCCGATCAGGAATGCTTTGCACAAGCCCTGTTATCTCCACCGAAACCGACCCCGGCCTTGGAGCGTGCTTTCGCTCGTCGCCGTAAGCTCCTGCGCGCTGAATGAGTGAGGCACCATTCCAGCTCGCGCAGCTGGATGCTGCCCATGATCGCGCCGCGTTCAGCAGCGATTCGGAGGTGCTGAACCGTTACCTGCGGGAACAAGTCAGCCAGGACATTCGCCGCCGTGTGGCGGCTTGTTTCGTGGCCTTGGCGGATGGGCAGCGCATCGCTGGCTATTACACCTTGGCTTCCGCCAGCCTGCTCTTGGCCGATCTTCCAGCCAGCACCGGCAAGAAATTGCCGCGTTATCCGACTGTGCCTGCTGTACGCATGGGGCGTTTGGCTGTTGATCAGGCGTTCAAGGGCCAAGGTCTTGGCGGCGCATTGTTGGCCGATGCACTCGATCGCGTCGCACGCTCGGAGATTGCCGCCTTCGCCCTGATGGTGGACGCCATAGACGAGACAGCAGCGGCCTTCTACCGGCATCACGGTTTCATCGCCTTGCCAGACTCGCCGCTCACCCTGTTCCTGCCGTTGGCGACGGTTAAGCGTACTTGAACGCGCGCTTGCGTCCTTCGATAACGCAATCCATGCATTGCGCCAACGGCTGGCATAAACGCGCAGCGCTGCATCAGCGCTTCATACTCCGCAGGCATATGGATTGGAGAATTTATTCGTTGTGATTGGAAAGCCGCCCGCCGATACTGCCTGCACCATTCAACCAATGACAAGGTGCACTGCACCAGGAGGCTTTTGACATGACGACCCGTTTTATGAACCGCCGCTCTTTGCTCGCCGCGACCGTTTTGGCCGCTGCATCGCTGGGGCTGAGTGGGCAAGTGCTGGCGCAAGATGCCAGCAAGAAGCAGCTGGTGATTGGCGGCACGGCGGGCTCGAACATTGACCAGTTGCAAGCGGGCATTGTGCCGCTGCTGCAGAAGAAAGGCTACAAGGTCAAGCTGGTGGAGTTCAACGACTATGTGCAGCCTAATCTGGCGCTGGCCGACGGCTCGCTCGACGCCAATTTCTTCCAGCATGAGGTGTATTTCAACCAGTTCAAGGGCGACCGCAAGCTTGACCTGACCGCGCTGGTGCAAGGCCCGATCGCGCCGATGGGCGTGTACAGCAAGCAGCGCAAATCGCTGGCCGAGCTGAAAGAGGGAGACAAGGTGGCGCTGCCCAATGACCCGAGCAACCTGGCGCGCGGTATTTTGCTGCTGCAGCAAGCGGGCCTGGTAAAGCTGAAGGAGGGCGTGAACCCGCTGCGCGTCTCGGAGCTGGACCTGGCCGAGAACCCCAAGAAAATCAAGCTGGTGCCGCTGGACGCTGCGCACCTGCCGCGCTCGCTCGATGACGCGCAGTTCGCCATCATCAACGGCAACTTCGCCATTTCTTCGGGCCTGAAACTGAGTGATGCCGTGCTGCTGGAGAAGACGCCCGAGCACTACCTGAACATCGCCGCCGTCAAGACCAAGGACAAAGACAGCCAATGGGCCAAGGACTTGGCCGAGGCTTTCCGCTCGAACGAGTTCAAGGCCGTGGTGGATACGAAATTTGCCGGTTACGCCAAGCCTGCGTTTTTGCAGTAAAGCCAGCTAGGCTTTAGCGATCAGGACCGAGGACCGCTTGCGGTCCTTTTTTTGTCAGCGCTTCATGCAGAGAAAGCGGATGCATACCGCCATTTACTACTGCTGCCAACGCAGTTAAACCCAGCGGCGTAGAGTGCGGCCGCTATGGCCGATACCTACGAGAACATCATCACCGCGATCCACGAGCACTGGAAGGCCCACGACAACGCTTACCCGCAAGCGATTGAGCTGACCGATGCCACCTGGCACGAGGTGAACGCGCTGCGCAAGCTGATCAATGATTCGATGGCATTCTCGCTCAAGCCGGGTTGGGAAAAAGTGCTGCACGGCGTGCCGCTGGAGAGCGGCGCGAGCGTGGATGCGGTGCGCGACATGGACGGCCAGCATTTGCCGCTGCCTGCGCCAACACCTGCCAGCGTTGCTCCGGCCAAGGCTTGAGAAAATTCACGCCTAACCCAGCGCATATGCCGTTTTGCGCATTTGCTGATGGCCAATCAGTCTGAAGCTGCAGGTGCAATTGGGTGCATACTCAACCAATTGCGGTAGTGGACGCTCTTGTGTCCGCTGCCTTGTGCTTGGCTTTTGAGGAGTGATTCATGTCTGCAGGTTTTTCTTTTGCTGCTGGCCGCCGTGCGCTGCTGGCCTCGGCGGCTGTGTTGGTGCTGGCCAGCGTGGGCACGCCCGCCATGGCGCAAGATGCGGCCAAGAAGCAGCTGAAGATTGGTGCCACCGCTGGTTCCAACTACGATTTGCTGCAAAAGGGCATCGTGCCGCAGTTGGAGAAGAAGGGGTACCAGATCAAGCTGATCGAGTTCAACGACTATGTGCAGCCCAATCTGGCCTTGAGCGATGGTTCGCTGGACGCCAACTTCTTCCAACACCGCGCTTACTTTGACCAGTTCACCGCCGACCGCAAGCTGGCGCTGACAGCAATTGCCCAAGGCCCGGTGGCGCCCATGGGCGTGTACAGCACCAAGCACAAGAATCTGGACGCCGTGCCCAATGGCGCCAAGGTGGCTTTGCCCAACGACCCGAGCAATCTGGCTCGCGCGCTGCTGGTGCTGCAGCAAGCCGGTTTGGTGAAGGTGAAAGAGGGCGTGAACCCGGCCCGTATTTCGGAGCTGGATTTGTCGGCCAACCCGCACAAGCTGAAGTTTGTGGCTCTGGAGGCAGCGCAACTGCCGCGCGTGCTGCAAGACGCGGATTACGTGGTGGTGAACGGCAATTTCGCCATTTCTTCGGGCCTGAAGCTGAGCGAAGCCGTGGTGTTGGAGAAGACGCCCGATCAGTACCTGAACGTGGTGGCGGTGAAGACGGGCAACGAGAAAGCCGCCTGGGCACAAGACCTGGCCGCTGCCTACAAATCGCCCGAGTTCAAAGCCGTGGTGGACAGCCAGTTTGCCGGTTATTCCAAGCCCGCTTTTCTGAAGTAAAGCCCAAGCTCAGAAGTGTCAGGTTTCAGGCGATACGCGCCTGTACCTCGGCCTCCAAATGGCGCAGTGCACGCAGTTCCATCTGCTGCAGCTGCGCCATTTGCGTTGCAGGCAGCTCGTGCAACAGGGCGGCCGCGCCCAGGTCGCTCAACACCGCTTCGCCGGTGGCGGGGTTCCACAAAGTGTTGTGCGCGTACAAGTCGCCGTGCAACATGCCGCGTCGATGCAAATGCGCTACCGCGCTGCGAATGCTTTGCAGCAAGCGCGTTGCGGCGGCAGGCGAAAAGCGCGCATCGGGCGCATACACATCGCGGGTGCAACTGGCCATGCTGGGTGGCCCGGCCAAGGTTTGCAGGCCGGCTGGCAACAGCGGCAATGCCATGGCCAGCTTGCCTTGCGGCTGGCCACGCACGGCGGCAAGCGGTGTCAGCAGATGCGGGTGCTGGCCGGCAAACAGACCGGCGGCCAGCTCGGATTGCGGCGTGCCGTCGCTCGTCTGGCCGGCTTTGAAAACTTTGAGCGCAACATCTGCGCCACTGGCCCGCGTAGCACGGTAGATGTGGCCGCTGGCGCCTTCGCCCAAGAGCTCATGCACTTGCAGGCTGGCGTGCTCCATGGCTGCAGCCGCGCTGCCGGCCAAGGCTTGCTCTTCGCTGTGGCGAGTTAACGGGTTGCCAGCCAGGGCCAACCAGGCCAGTGTGGGCAGTTGCAAAACCACCTCAGGCAAGGCGGTGAAGCGGTTGCTGGATATGCGCAGCAGCTCCAGCTTGCTGCATTGCGCCAGGCTGGCGGGCAGTGCTGCCAACTGGTTGCAGGCCAGCATCAGCTTTTGCAGGCGCGGGCGCTGGCCCAGCGTGGGCGGCAGTTCGCTGAGCTGGTTGTCCGTCAAGATCAGCCAGCGCAGTTGCTGCGGCAGGCTCTCGGCGGCAACTTCACGAATCTGGCAGGCCTTGAAACCCACCATCTCCAACTGCGGCATGCGGCCCAGCACACGCGGCAGCTCGCGGAACGGGTTGTTCGATGCGAACAGAATGCGCAGCTTGCCAAAGCGCGTCAGATCGTCGGGCAGCTTGCTCAGCTGGTTGCCCGAGAGATCGAGCACTTCCAGCGTATCGGCCAGTTGGTAGAGCTGCTCGGGGAAGCTGCTGAGATTGGCGCGCAGTTGAACGCGCTGGGCGCCACGCAGCGCACCGCTGCGCAACTGCGCATCCAGTTCTTGAAGACTTTGCATGGCTGCAGAGTGTAAGTTGTGCGGCCATGCAAGCTGAGCAAACCGTAGCGCAAGCGGCGCTTACTTGGCGAGTTCGATTTGCGTAATCACCAGCGCGCCGTTGTTGTCTTCGGCATGGAAGCGCACTTTGTCGCCCGCTTTGTATTGCGCGGCCTGGGCCTGGGTGGCGTCTTTCAGGCTGAAAACCATGGTCATGGCGGGCATGTTCAGGTTTTGGATGTCTTCGTGGCGAATGGTGAGTTTGCCGCTACGGGCGTCGACGCGGGTGATTTCGCCGGCAGTCATGACCGCTTCGGTCGAACTGGTGGCTGGCGCAGCTGCAGGTGCCGAGCTGGCGGCGGCTGCGCCATGGCCAGCATGGGCAGAGTGGTCTTGCGCCAAGGCGGGGGCGGCCAGCGCCAGGCTGAGGCAAAGGGTGGCGATGCTGTTGGGGATCAGGTGTTGCATGGGGTTCTCCAAATTGTTGAGGGTTCAGCCGCGGTAGCTGGTGAAGACGCTGGTGCTGACGTCGTTGTTCATCAGGTTTTTGCTGACCAGCAGCACGTCGTACGGGTCTTTGCGACCACCGTAGGCCGGGCCGTCCATGCCGGGGCTGCCAACGGGCATGCCGGGCACGGTGATACCGAGCGCTTTGGGCTTTTCTTGAAGCAGTTTGCGCACATCGGCTGCGGGCACATGGCCTTCGACCAGGTAGCCGCCAACCACGGCAGTGTGGCAAGAGCCCAGGCGGGCGGGCAGGCCGAGCTGGGCGCGCACGGCGTTGTTGCCGCTGTTGTGCACGGTGATGGCAAAGCCGGCTTTTTCCATCAGGTCGATCCAATCCTGGCAACAGCCGCAGTTGGGGTCTTTCCAGACCTCCATGGGCGTTTTGGCGGGTGCTTTTGCAGCTTGGGTTGCCCAAGCTGGCAAGGCCGCCAGAGCGGCGGCTGAGGCCAGCAGTTGCAAGGCGTGACGGCGGGTGGTGGTGTTGGTAGACATGCTTTCTCGCTCTCTGTTCAGTGGTGTTCGTGGCCGGTCGCGGCCTTGCTGCTGGGCTTGTGCACGCTGGCAGCGCTGGGCGCCGTGCCTGGCGTGGTTTGGCGCGGGGCTTGCGCGGCGAGCGGCGCGCCTTTCCATTCGTAAGCCGTGGTGCCGGGCGGTTGCTGGTACCAGCCCGGGTCGCTGTAGTCGTTGGCGGCCTGGTTTTTGCGCACCTTGAAGGTGGTGAACATGCCGCCCATTTCGATGTTGCCGAAGGGGCCGCGGCCGGTCATCATCGGGAATGTGTTGTCGGGCAGCGGCATTTCCATGGCGCCCATGTCACCCATGCCGCGCTCGCCCATGAGCATGTAGTCGGGCACGATTTTCTGGATCTGGCTGATCAGGCCGCGGTGGTCCACGCCAATCATGGTGGGCACGTCGTGCCCCATGGCACCCATGGTGTGGTGGCTTTTGTGGCAATGGAAGGCCCAGTCGCCGGGCTCGTCGGCGATGAGCTCGATTTGGCGCATCTGGCCCACGGCGACATCGGTGGTCACTTCGGGCCAGCGGGCGCTGGGCGGCACCGGGCCGCCGTCGGTGCCCGTGACCTCGAACTCGTGGCCGTGGATGTGGATGGGGTGGTTGGTCATGGTGAGGTTGCCCACGCGGATGCGTACGCGCTCGCCTTGGCGCGCCACCAGCGGCGTGATGGCGGGGAAGGCGCGGCTGTTGAAAGTCCAGATGTTGAAATCCGTCATCTCATTGACGCGCGGCGTGGCCGTGCCGGGCTCGACCGCATAGGCGCTCAGCAAAAAGGCGTAGTCGCGCTGCACCTCGGCAATCAGCGGGTGTTTGGCCTTGGGGTGGGTGATCCACAAGCCCATCATGCCCATGGCCATTTGCACCATTTCGTCGGAATGCGGGTGGTACATGAAGGTGCCGGGGCGGCGCGCCACAAACTCGTAGACAAAGGTTTTGCCGGGCGGAATGTGCGGCTGGTTGAGGCCGCCCACGCCGTCCATGCCATTGGGCAGGCGCTGGCCGTGCCAGTGGATGGTGGTGTTTTCCGGCAGGCGGTTGGTGACGAAGATGCGCACGCGGTCGCCTTCGACCACTTCGATGGTAGGCCCGGGCGACTGGCCGTTGTAGCCCCACATGTTGACGAAGAAGCCTGGCGCCACTTCGCGCACCACGGGCTCGGCCACCAGGTGGAACTCTTTGACGCCGGCGTTCATGCGCCAGGGCGCAGTCCAGCCGTTGAGCGTGACCACCGGGTGGTAAGGGCGGCCGTTGGGCGGCAGCAGCGGCGCAGCGGTGTCGGCGCTGGCTTGGCTGGCGGGCTCGGGCAGCGCGGCCAGGGCAACCCGGCTTACGCTGGCGGCGGCTACGGCTGTAGCGGCACCGCTGAAGAATTGTCGGCGTTGCATATCAGTGGCCTGCCTCGTTGTTGGCAGCCGGGGCTGCAGTGGTGGTGGAGCTGGCGGCGGTGCTGGTGCTGCCTGCGCTGGCGCTGGTCAAAGCCAGTTGCAGATCGGTGTCGGCGAGCCAGAAATCGCGCTGCGCCTCGGTGGCAGTCACCACGGCTTGCGTGGTGGCGCGGGCCTGGGCCAGCAGTTGCCAGACGCTGATGAACATGCCGTTGTAGCGGTACACGCTTTCTTCTTGCATCTGCTGCGCCAGTGGCAAGACCTCGGCTTTTTGTTGCTGCGCCAGGTCGTAAGCGGTGCGGTAGGCGAGCCAGCTGCTGCGTGCTTCGCTGCGGGCGCGGATGGCTGTTTCGCGCAACTGCGCAGCGCTGCGCATGGCCTGGTTGCGCGCCATGCCTTGCGCGGCAAAGCCCCAGTCGAACAAGGGCAGCGGCACTTCCAGCTCCCAGCCCCGGGTTTTTTCGCTGTGGCCGCTGGCACGCTCGGTGCTGGTGTTGTGGCTGTAGGTGAGGCCAATGTCGCCAAAGAGGGCGCCGATGGTGGCCCAGCCTTGGCGGCCGGCGGTCACGTCCAGATCGCGGCGCATGGCTTGCAGATCGAGGCGCTGGCGCAAGGCCGTGGCTTCGACGTCGGCACCGTCGCGCAGTTGCTCAGCAGAGGTGGGCAATGCCGGTAGTTGCTCGGGCAGTTGGAAAGCCAGTTGCTCGCCCCACAAACCCATGCGGCGCGCCAGTTGCTCGCGTTCCAACTGCGCGTTCAGGCGGGCCCGGGCCAGCTGGGCGGCAGCTTGCTGTTGTTGGGACAGCTCGCGTGCCTGGTCCAGCTTGCTGAAGTTGCCGACTTGCGCCATGCGCCGTGCCAATTCGCCACCCAGGGCAGCGGCCTCATGCATGCGCTCGTTGGCCGCCAAAGCTTGCTGAGCAGATACCGCACGCAGCCAGGCACGGCGTGTGTCGGCCGCCAATTGCAGCACTTGCTGCGCCGCTGTCAGCTTGGCCTGCTCCAGCTGCCAGCCTTGCCACTGGCTGCGCCATGGCAAGGTGATGAGTTGTACCAAGCCAAAGCTGAGCTGGCGTTCAATCTCGCGCTCATGGCCGTTGCGGAAACGACCAAAGGTGAAGCTGGGGTTGGGCAGGCTCAGCGCTTGCACGCGATCGGCATCGGCAATGCCCAGCTGGGCCAATTGCGCTTGCAGGGCGGGGTTGTTCAAGAGCGCGATGCGCACGGCGGTGTCGGCGTCCAGCGGCGCTTGCAGCCAGGTACTGATCTGCGTTTGCGCGCTTTGCTGGGCGGCAGCGTCAGCAGAGGGCAGTTGTGCATCGGCTGGCAAGTGGCGCTGTACTTGCTGGGCAACATCGCCGCGCAATCCGTCGGGTGCCACGCTGGCGCAGCCTGCCAGTAGCAAGGCAGCGCCCAGCAAGCTGAGTCGGGGGAGCAAGCGTGTCATGGCCGGCCTCCGTGGTGATGGGCTGGCGCTGGTGGATGGGTGCCGGGCGTGGCTGGCGCTTTGCCGCTGGCCTGGGCTTTTTCCCACTGCACCACGTCGGCATGGCCGCGCGGAAACTCAGCCACTGCTGCGTTGGCAGCACGCCAATCAGCGGGGTGGCTCACCAGGCTGCCGCTGGTGGGCAAGGGTGGGTGGTGCAAGGGCGCGCTGGGCGCAGCCGGGCTGGTGACCAGCGCTGGGCTGGCTGTGGTTTGGGCCACCAGCGGTAAGCCGAAGCTAGCCAATAGTGCGGCCAGGCAGCAGCGGGCAGCGCGGCCCCTGAAGGGTGATGAATGCGCTTGGCGCATGGGCGATTCCTGTCGTCAAAAACCAAGTTCGCGGCCGCTGGGCACAGCGGGCTGGCGCCTAGGCGCAGCCTGCTGCCCGAATTGCGGACGCAGCTAGGGTGTCAGACGAGGGAAATCGGTGGTTTGGCGACGGGTGCCGACCAGGCGCTGGCAAAGCGGGCGTCGCCAGCCAGCGCCAAGCTGTGGCTGGGAGCCAGTGCCGGCAGCGCGGCCAGGCCAGCCAAGCCTACGGGCGAGTGGCAAATGCCGCAAGCCGAGCAGACCGCGCCGTGAATGCCGCTGTCGCCACAAGCGCTGTTGTCAGCTGGAGCGCAGTGGCTGGCTGGTGCGTGTTTGGCTTTTTCGGTTTGGTGGTGCGCGGCTGCGTCGCTGTGCGCGATTGCTTGCTCAGCCGGTGCTGCGGAATGTGCACCAGCATGGCCGTGGTGGCCTGCATCGGTGTCGGTTGGTGCCGCCTGGTGTGCACTGTGCGCAGCCTCTGGCATGGCCGGAGCCACGATGCCCATGGCCATGGCGTCGCCCAGCAGGCCGCGCAGGACCAGCGTGAGGATCAGCAAACAGGACAAGAGGGCGCGCATGGCTCAGTGGGAGAGTGATAGACCGATAAAGTTCCGCGAGCAGTGTACGCCAAGGCGCGAGCTCGAAATTTCAAGCCACCAGATCGGGCGTGTAGAAGACGTAGCGTCCTCGGCCCTGGTTCTTGGCTTCGTACAGTGCTATGTCAGCTTCGCGCAGCAGGCGGTCTGGGTCGAGGGTTTGCGACTGGCCTACGTGCAGGGTAATGCCGACCGAGACGCCGATGTTGACGCGCTGGCCTTCGATAAAGTAATCGGCGCTCAGCACCTCGATCACGCGCTGCGCCAGGCTGGCGGCGGCTTGCGGCGATGAGGCTTTTTGCACGATGCAGAACTCGTCGCCACCCAGGCGCACCACCAGATCGGTGTCGCGCAGCAGGCCGCGCAGGCGCTCGGCCACCGAGCACAGCAGGCTGTCGCCAGCGGCGTGGCCCAGCGTGTCGTTGACTTGCTTGAAGCGGTCCAGATCGAGGTAGAGCAGCGCCCCCGAGGTGCGCGTGTTGCCAGCGCCGCCAACGTTGCTGATGTGGTCTTGCAGCAGGCTGCGGTTGGGCAGGCCGGTGAGCGGGTCGTGGTGCGCCAGGTAGGCCACGGCGGCCTGGGCGCGTTTGCGGTCGTCCACGTCTTCGAGCACGCCCAGCCATTCGTGGATGTGCTGCTCGGGGTTGAGAATGGCGGCGCCGCGCGCACGCATCCAGCGCCACTGGCCGTCGTGGGTGCGCAGGCGCAGCTCTACATCGAGGGTGTGGTCGGGGTTGGCTAGCAAATGGCTGGCCTGGCGGCGCAGGTCGGCCACATCGTCGGGGTGGACGCGGCGCAGCCAGGCAAAGCCCAGGGCGTTTTCGTCGGGGCTGCCGACAATGGCTTTCCAGCCGAGCATGGAGGTGGCGCGGCCGCTGGCGTCCAGCGTCCATAGCACGGCGGCTCCGGCATGGGCCAGGGTGCGCGAGCGTTGTTCGCTGACGGCCAGCGCATTGGCGATCTGGCGCTGGTCTGCCAGAGCCGATTCCAATTGGGCGCGGGCACTGGCCAGGCTTTGGCGCAGCACTTCGTACTCTTGCACCAGCAGCATTTGCTGGTCGTCCGTTACCGGCAAATCGTAGGCAGCGCCGCTGCGCGTGGCTTCGGTGAGCTGGCGGATGGGGCGCAGCAGCTGGCGCGAAACCCAGGCGCACAGCAGCACGGCCACCGTCATGGCGAGCACGCTGACCAGCACGATGTTGAACATGGGCTTTTGCCAGCGCGAGTTGAAGGCCTCAAGCGGCTCCCCCGCCACCACCACCCAGCCGGGCGTGCCGATGATCTCGTGGAAAGCAAAGATCACCTTGCCTTTGTCAGCCCGCTCGGCCTCAAAGGTGCCGCTGGTGGTGCCCAGGCTTTTGAGATTTTTCCAATCGGGCACGGGCGTGCCCACATAGCGCTCCACTTGCACCGAGCGCGCCAGGATGCGGCCGGTGCCGTCGGTCACCGCAATCAGCACGCCTTGGGCCGAGCTGTCTTGCGCGGCGCTCACCAGGTGCTTGGGCGTGGTGGTGAGCATCAGCACATGGTCGTCGGTCTTGCGCATGCGCACGGCAATGGCGACACGGGGCTGGTCGCCGTGGAAATACAGCTGAGAGAACACCGGCTTGTCGCTGGCCAGCGCTTGCTGCGTCAAGCCGGGCGGCACGTAGCGCGTGACATGGGTGTTGGCCGAGACCAGTTGCGGCGAATCGGAATCGGGCGAGGTGACGATGAGCACGCTGTCGGCGCTCATGCCGGTGAGCGACAGCCATTTGGCCAGCGCCTCGGAGTCGGCCGAGGCCGCATCGGCCGCGTAGGCCTGCAGCATGGCGGCGCGGCTGGCCAGATCGTTCTCGATGGTGTGGCCGAGGTTGTTGGTGGTGTCCAGCAGGCGGTGCAGGCTGCTGTCGCGGTACGAGCGCGCCACATGCTGCACGGTGTAGATGCTGGCCACCAACACGGGCAGGGCGGCTGCCAGCATCATAGCCACCAGATAGGTGCGCAAACTGCGCGCTCGCCACACCGGCGCCACCTGGGGGCGCGCGGCAGCGGCCTCGTTGGGGCGGCTGCGGTAGGTGTTGGCGAGCGGTGTGGACATCCGGTGGCTTGGTTACAAAGCTATGGTGTGCAAGGGGCTGGAAATGAAACTCTATTATCCAATCTGTCGCTAGTTGTTTCAATGCCCTGGCGTGTTTCTTACATTTGTTGAAGGAATCTGGCGCAGACAAAAGCCTCGAAACGGGCTGCAAAGCCTTCAGGCATGGAAAACCTGCTTAGCCTAGCGCGGTTTTTGGGGGCTGAAGCCGGATTTTCCCGGCCAAGGCGCTTATTCATTGCGGTATGCGGTGCTGTCTTACAAGCCCATTTGCACGCGCAAGCAGGGGGCAGACCGTTGTGTGGATATTGCAAGCAAGCGCATATGGCGCCAGGGTTTTTGCAACAAATGGCAGGCCCGTGGTGCGGTAAGTGGGTGGTTTAGCGGCCGCTCCAGGCCGATAGCAGCATGGCGGCACCGGCCAGTGTGAGCAGCCCCAGCACCACGCGGCGGAAAGTCACATCGCTGATGCGCTGATACAGCCGCCCGCCCCAGATCGAGGGCAGCAGCATGGCCGGCAGCGCCACGGCAAACAGCGGCAGCATCCGGGTGGTGACAAAGCCTGTGCCCAGGTAGCTGGCAAAGGTGACGGCCAGCATGGTGAGGTTGAAGTTCTGGATCACCTGGCGCTGCGTGTCGCGGGCCATGCCGCTGACCTGGCACCACAAAGTAGGCACCACGCCAGAGAAGCCGCCAAGCGCGCCCATCACGCCGCCCGCCAGCCCGGCCACGCCATTGGCCACGCGGCCCAGCGGCCCTTGCATGCAAGGCCAGTCGCTCAGGCGCGGCAGCTTGTGCGCCAAGGCCATCACCGGGCAGAACACCACCAGCAGACCGCCCAGCACGGTTTTGAACAAATGCGCGTCCAGCAAGGGCAGCAATTGCAGCCCCAGCGGCAGCCCGCACAAACCGCCCAGCAAAAACGGCCACAGCAGCCGCCAGTCAAACCCGCGCCGCATGCTGAAAGCCTGGATGATCTGGCCGGTGAGCCCGCCGAACACCGCCAGTGCTGCGGCCAAGGTAGGCTCCAAAGTCCAGGCCCACAGCGCCATCGCCGTCATGCTGTAACCAAAGCCCGACAAGCCTTGCACAAAGCCCGCCAATGCGGCGCCGATGATGATGACGGTGATTTCCATGGCAGGCAGCGGGTGCGTGGTGGCCGCTGGCAGTGTTGAGATGCGGGGAGGGCGAGTGCCGTGATCCAGGTTGGCAGGCGATGAGCGCCTGCTGGTTTGGGGGCGCACGAGTATCGCACTGGTGGGGCTGGTGGTGCTGGGGTGCGGGCGCTTGTGCGACTGGGGTGGTCAGGCAAAGGCTGCCTGAGTTCAGCCTGGTGGTGAGGCTTGGTATGGGCGCGGAGGGAGGGGTATCCGCGCCCGTCGCGTGGACGTCTGCGCGATGCGCAGAGATGGGAAGTTGCTTTTCTAACTGGCGTTGTGCTGGGTAATGCTTGCGGCAATTGGGTCTGTTACGTACGCGTAGCGGCGAGCGTTTGTTTCCCCTGCAATGAGGTCTGCGCGAAGCGCAGAAGTCCTGAGCAACGGACACAGTCGCTCGCCGCTAAGCGTCCACACTCCCGCGCCCCGCGCAAAACGTGGGGCGAAAAAAAGCGGCCCCGAAGGGCCGCTACCTGGGAGTAAACGGTGGATCAGTCTTCAAACGCGCTGATGGGCACGCAGCTGCAGAACAGGTTGCGGTCGCCGTAGACGTTGTCTACGCGGCCCACGGGGCTCCAGTACTTGGCGCGGCGGAGAGCCGGCACGGGGTAGGCGGCGGTTTCGCGGCTGTAGGCGTGCTGCCAGTCGGCCACCAGCAGGGTTTCGGCCGTGTGCGGGGCGTTTTTGAGCGGGTTGTCTTCTTGCGACTGTTTGCCGGCTTCTACCTCGGCAATTTCGGCGCGGATGGTGATCATTGCGTCAATAAAGCGATCCAGCTCGTACAGACTTTCGCTTTCGGTCGGCTCCACCATCAAGGTGTTGGGCACGGGGAAGGACAGCGTGGGCGCGTGGAAACCGTAATCGATCAGGCGCTTGGCCACGTCTTCGGCCATCACGCCGCAGGTTTCCTTGAAGTGGCGCAGGTCCAGAATGCACTCGTGCGCCACATGGCCGTTTTCGCCCGCGTACAGCGTGGGGAAGTGCTCCTTCAAGCGCGCGCTGATGTAGTTGGCGTTGAGGATGGCGGTTTCGGTGGCCAGCTTCAAACCGGGCTCGCCCATCATGCGGATGTACATCCAGCTGATCGGCAGCACAGCCGCATTGCCCAGCGGCGCAGCGCTGACGGCACCGACCTTGCGCACATCACCACCGGTGGCGTGGCCGGGCAGGAAAGGCACCAGGTCTTCCACCACGCAGACGGGGCCGACGCCGGGGCCGCCACCACCGTGCGGGATGCAGAAGGTTTTGTGCAGGTTCAGGTGGCTGACGTCGCCGCCAAACTCACCGGGCGCTGCCAGGCCCACTTGGGCGTTCATGTTGGCGCCGTCCACATAGACGCGGCCGCCGTGGCTGTGCACCAGAGCGCACAGCTCTTTCACCTGGGTTTCGAACACGCCGTGCGTGCTGGGGTAGGTGATCATGATGCAGGCCAAGTTGGCGCTGTGCTTCTCGCAGGCCAGCTTCAGGTCGTCCATGTCCACGTTGCCGTTGTCGTCGCACTTGGTCACCACCACTT
This sequence comes from Comamonas trifloxystrobinivorans, assembly GCF_043359985.1. Taxonomy (NCBI): domain Bacteria; kingdom Pseudomonadati; phylum Pseudomonadota; class Betaproteobacteria; order Burkholderiales; family Comamonadaceae; genus Comamonas; species Comamonas trifloxystrobinivorans. The sequence goes on along the minus strand of NZ_JBHZGV010000007.1, from coordinate 134,781 downwards.
GCAGGCCAGCCATTTGGGCCGATGCGGGGTTGGTGCCGTGGGCGCTGCTCGGGATCAGGCAGATGTTGCGGTGCGCCTGGCCCTTGGATTCGTGGAAGGCTTTGATCGCCAGCAGGCCCGCGTATTCACCTTGCGAGCCCGCATTGGGCTGCAGGCTGATGCCGGCGTAACCGGTGGCCTGGCACAGCCATTGGCGCAGTTGCGCATCCAGCTCGGCGTAGCCTTGCAGCTGGTTGGCGGGCGCGAAGGGGTGCATGCCAGCAAACTCGGGCCAGGTGATGGGGATCATCTCGCTGGTGGCGTTGAGCTTCATGGTGCACGAGCCCAGCGGGATCATGCTGCGGTCCAGCGCCAGGTCTTTGTCCGAGAGGCTGCGGATGTAGCGCAGCATGGCGGTTTCGGAGTGGTGGCTGTTGAAGACCGGGTGCGTCAGGTAGGCGCTCGTGCGTTGCAGGTCTTCGGGGATCAGCGAGGCTGCGCCTTCGTCCATGGCCGCAATTGTGGGTAGCTTGGCGCCGTCTTTGGCGAACACGCTCCACAGCAGTTCCACATCAGCGCGGGTCGTGGTTTCGTCCAGGCTGATGCAGACGTATTCACCCCAGGCTTTGCGCAGGTTGGCGCCCTTGGCCAGTGCGCGGGCCACGATGGCATCCGTCTCGCCCTTAGTGTGCAGGCTCAGCGTGTCGAAAGCGCTGTCATGGTGGCGGGCGCTGTAGCCCAGCGCAGCCAGGCCGCGGCTCAGAATGGCGGTAAAGCGTGCCACGCGCTGGGCAATGCGCTTCAAGCCTTGCGGGCCGTGGTAGACCGCGTACATGCTGGCGATAACAGCCGGCAGCACCTGTGCGGTACAGATGTTGGAGGTGGCCTTTTCGCGGCGAATATGTTGCTCGCGGGTTTGCAGCGCCAGGCGGTAAGCGGGCTTGCCGTGCACATCCACGCTCACGCCCACCAGGCGGCCGGGCAGCGAGCGCTTGTACTCGTCGCGGCAGGCCATGAAGGCGGCGTGCGGGCCGCCAGCGCCCATGGGCATGCCAAAGCGCTGGCTGTTGCCCACCACAATGTCGGCGCCCCATTCGCCGGGCGGCGTCAGCAGGGTCAGGGCCAGCAGATCGGTGGCGACGATGGCGGCAGCCTGCTTGGCGTGGATGGCATCCACGTCGGCTTTCCAGTCCACAATCCAGCCGCTCGATGCGGGGTACTGGATGACGGCGGCAAACAGGTCGCCCGCCAACGCGGCTTCCCATTCTTCTTTGCTGTTGGCCACGACCACTTCAATGCCGATGGGCGTTGCGCGGGTTTGGATGACTTCGATGGTTTGCGGGTGCACGTCTCCCGCCAGCACGATGCGGTTGCTCTTGGACTTGACCGAGCGCTTGGCCAGCGTCATGGCTTCGGCGGCGGCGGTGGCTTCGTCCAGCATCGAGGCGTTGGCGATCGGCATGCCGGTGAGGTCGGTCACCATGGTCTGGAAGTTGACCAGCGCCTCCATGCGGCCTTGCGAGATTTCGGCCTGGTAAGGCGTGTAAGCCGTGTACCAGGCGGGGTTCTCCAAGATATTGCGCAGAATCACGCCAGGCGTGAAGGTGTCGTAGTAGCCTTGGCCGATAAAGCTTTTCAGCACCTGGTTCTTGCTGGCAATGGCCTTCAGCTCAGCCAAAGCTGCGGCTTCCGTTACCGGGGCAGGCAAGTCCATGGGTTTGGCGCGGGCGATGGAGGCGGGCACCACGTCGCGGATCAGTGCGTCGAGCGTGGGCTTGCCAATGACGGCCAGCATTTTTTGCTGGTCATCCGTATCAGGGCCAATGTGGCGGGGGATGAATTCGCGGCTGTTTTCCAGCGCGGCGAGCGGCTCTTTGGTGGGCATCAGCATGGTCCGAGGAGGGGTTTTTGAGTGCTTGAAAGTGCCGCTGGCGCTGGGTAATGGGTTGCAGCGTGAGCAGCGATAAAGGGGCGTATGCCTGGTGCCAGCCGGGGCTGACACCAAGGCTGCAGCGGCTTAGCTGTTGGCAGCGAAGTCGTTGTAAGCGGTTTCGTCAAGCAGGTCGTCAACCTGGCCAGCATCCGACAGCTTGACCTTGAAGAACCAGCCGGCGTTCAGCGGGTCGCTGTTGGCGAGCGAAGGGTCAGCGCGCAGAGCTTCGTTGACTTCCACGATCTCGCCGCTCACGGGCATGTACACATCGGCCGCGGCCTTGACGGATTCGACCACGCCAGCCACATCGCCCTGGTTGAACGAGGCGCCTACGTCGGGCAGCTCGACGAACACCACATCGCCCAGCGCGTCTTGCGCGTGCACGGTGATGCCGACGACGGCAGCGTTGGCGTCAGCGGCGTTGATCCATTCGTGGTCTTTGGAGAATTTGACAGTCATGTTGGCTCCGGGAGCTAGAGAGTTTTAAAGGGTTGACCGTGGTTACGGTGCGAACATATTAGTGGGATCCGGGGTGCCCGCTGCGCTGGCGGCAGGCGCCACTGTCATCCACGGAAATAGTTGGGGGCTACAAACGGCATAGCCACCACTTCCACCGGCACCGGCTTGCCACGCACCATGGCGTTCAACTGGGTGCCGATTGCTGCGTGCGCTGGCTCTACATAGGCCATCACGATAGGTTTGTCGATGGTGGGGCCGAGCAGGCCGCTGGTGCTCACGCCCACGGTTTTGCCGTCGGGCGTGCAGATTTCCACTTGCTCGCGCACGGGAATGCGCTCTTGCGCAATCAGGCCCACGCGCTTGCGCTGCAGGCTGGCGGGGTTGTCTATTTGGGCCAGTACTTTGTCGGCACCGGGGAAGCCGCCAGCGCGGGCGCCGCCAGTGCGGCGTACTTTCTGGATGGCCCAGTTCAGGCCCGCTTCGGACGGCGTGGTGGTGGTGTCCAGATCGCTGCCGTACAGGCACAGGCCGGCTTCGAGGCGCAGCGAGTTACGGGCGCCCAGGCCAATGGGCTTTACCTCGGGCTGCGCCAGCAGCTGGCGCGCCAGGGCTTCGGCTTGCTCGCCGGCTACTGAGATCTCAAAACCGTCTTCGCCGGTGTAGCCGCTGCGGGTGATGAAGCAGGGGATGCCGGCCACGTCGAAATTGCCGCCGGTCATGAACACCAGCTTTTCCACGCCGGGCGCCAGGCGGGCCAGTGCATCGACCGCTTTGGGGCCTTGCAGCGCGAGCAGGCCGTGATTGGGCATGGTTTGCACCTTGCAGCGGTGGCCGATCAGGGCGCGGATATGAGCGATATCGGCCACCTTGCAGGCGCCATTGACGATGACGAACAGCTCATCGGCCGAGACGCGGAAAAACATCAAGTCATCAAGAATGCCGCCTTCGTTGTTGAGCAGCAAGCCGTAGCGCTGCTTGCCCACGGCCAGGTCCACCACATCAACGGGCATCAGGGTCTCAAAGGCGGCGGCTGCATCCGGGCCTACCAGGCGCAACTGGCCCATGTGCGAAACGTCAAACAAGCCGGCGGCTGCGCGCGTGTGCTTGTGTTCGGCGATCAGGCCTTCGGGGTATTGCACCGGCATGGAATAACCGGCAAACGGCACCATGCGAGCACCAAGTTCCAGGTGCAGGGCGTTGAGGGGCGTGGTCAGCAGAGCGGCAGAAGCGGGCATCAAAAAACTCCAGGGCAAATAACAATGCCATGCAGCCGTTGCCAGCCGCACGCTGTTTGCCCTGCTGTCCGCTTTACCTGAGAGATTCACCCGCAGCGCTCAGGCCTGGGGGTTTGCTCCTTCGGTGGATGGTGTCGTGGCACCACCTCTCTCCAGCTGGGGAACGCTGAAACCAGTCAGCGTGTGCCAGTCCTTTTGCCTGAGCGTTCGGTAGCAGCTTGGGTGCTAGCCTGCGCCTTCGGCGGTCGCGCTGCACAGTACAAAACTGGCGGCGACTCTCTCCTGACTGGCGGCATTTTAGCGGCAAGACTGCCACGAAACAGCAATATTGGGGCAAAAAATATGGGCTTGCTGTGGTGGGCTGTCTCTGGGGAATTTTCAGGGCTTGCCTACCCTGCTGCCTGATCGCTCCCTGAGCGCGAAATATTGAACAGGAGAGCGCCGGTCTCGGTATTCGATTGGACATAGCGCAAGAATGTACATACAATTTTGTATTAACGTCGTCCCATGACTCCAATTTTCGAGTGGGACCCAGACAAGGCAGCGCTTAACATAAAAAAGCACCAACTGAGCTTTGAGATTGCTGCACGTGTGTTCTCAGATCGGTTTGCGCTCGTGGTGCAACACCGAATCGAGAATGGCGAGTTGCGCTGGCAAACCCTGGGAATGGTAGAGGGGTACGTACTGTTGCTCGTAGCCCATACCGTCCGCAGCAACGAGGATGGCAGCGAAACCATACGCATCATCTCGGCGCGTCGGGCCGACAAAAGTGAAAGGAGGATGTATGAGCAAAACTATTCGCAAATCATTGGATCTGGACCAGCTGCCTTCTTTGACTGAGGCGCAAAAGCAAGAGCTGCGTGAGCTGATTGCCGCTGGCGAGCGCGATATTGACTACAGCGATATCCCCCAAACCGACGCCCGTTTTTGGGCGCAGGCGCAGCCCAATCCCTTCTTCAAGCCAACCAAGGAGCCGACCACGATTCGAGTGGATTCCGACGTGCTTGCCTGGCTCCGAGCCAAAGGCAAGGGCTACCAGACGCGCATGAACCAGATTCTGCGCGAAGCCATGCTCAAAGAGTTGCGCGAAGAGCGCTAGCGCCGCTCGTCGTCCCATCCAGCGTTAGCGTGGATGGCCTGCAAAGCAGAAACTCTCAGGCATCGTTCATGAAAAACGCCCGGCTGTTGCCGGGCGTTGCTATGGGCGGGTGCATTGCGTACACCCATGTTGCTGGTTGCAGTACGCCTTAGCGGTACACCAAATCCCGCAGTCCCAGGGACACGCCGGGCACATAGGTGATCACCATCAGGCACAGCAAGATCACACCCACAAACGGCAGCAGGTACTTGATGATCTGGTCCAGCGAAATCTTGGCCACCGTGCACGCCGCGAACAGGTTCACACCGAAGGGCGGGGTGATCATGCCCAGCGCCAGGTTCACCACCATGATCAGGCCAAAGTGCACCGGGTCAATGCCAAAGTGCGCGGCCACCGGTGCCAGGATCGGGGCCAGCACGATGATGGCCGCACTGGTTTCGATGAACATGCCGATCACGAACAACGCAGCGTTTACGCCCAGCAGGAACATGGCCGGGCTTTGCAGCACCGCTTCGAGCCAGTGGCCAATGGCCTCGGGCACGCCGGCGCGGGTGATCAAGAAGGCAAACAGGCCGGCGTTGGCGATGATGAACATGATGATGGCTGACGACATGGCCGATTTGCGCAAGATCGCGTACAGGTCTTTCACCTTGATCTCGCGGTAGATCAGCATGCCGACGATCAGCGCGTAAAACACCGCCACGGCCGAAGCTTCGGTGGGCGTGAACACGCCGCCGTAAATGCCGCCCAGAATGATCACCGGCATCAGCAGCGCCCAGCCCGCTTGCAGCAGGGCTTTGCCAAAGCCCAGGCGGCCTTCGCCGTCGTTCTTGCCCCAGCCTTTGTACTTGCAATAGGCCCAGACAAACACCATCAGCGCGGCGCTGATGAGCAGGCCAGGGCCAAATCCGGCGATGAACAGCTCGCCAATCGAGACTTCGGCGCTCACGCCGTACAGAATCATCGGGATCGATGGCGGAATGATCACGCCCAGCTCAGCGCTGGTGGCTTGCAGCGCAGCGGCGTAGCTGCGCGGGTAGCCGTGCTTGATGAGCGCCGGAATCAGGATGGCGCCAATGGCAAACGTGGTGGCCACCGACGAACCCGAGACGGCCGCAAAGATCATGCAGGTAAGCACGCAAGTCATCGGCAGGCCGCCTTGCACGCCGCCCACAATGCTCTTGGCAAACTCCACCAAGCGGCGCGAGATGCCACCGGTCTCCATCAGGTTGCCGGCCAGGATGAAGAACGGAATCGCGGCCAGCGGAAACTTGTTGATCGAGGCAAACATCTCCTTGACCGAGATGAGCATATTGGCGTTGCTCGCCTGGATGCCAAAGATGGCGGCCAGGCCAATGGAGACGGCAACAGAGACAGTGAGCGCAAAGCACAGCACCATCGTGGAAAGCATCACGGTGGTCATTGCGCGTTCTCCAGTTCAGTATTCTTGGGATCCAGCAGGTTGCCGATGGCACCTATCACGGCAAACGCCGCGCCCACGGGCACGGCCAGGTAGGCCCAGAACATGGACAGCGACTCCAGCCCGGCCATGGTCTGCACGCCGCCGCGTTGGGCGTAATCCCAGCCCCACCAGATCAGCACGGCCAGCAGCACCAGCGTGGCGATGCAGACCATCCAGTCGAGCAAGCGGTTAAAGCCGCGCGGCGTCCAGCGGCGCAGCACATCCACGCTGACCATTGCGCCTTGGCGAAACGCCATGGGAATGGCCAAAAACACCATCCAGATCAGGCTGAAGCGGATCAGCACCTCGGTCCACTCGGCCGGCTGCTCCAGCACAAAACGGGTAATGATCTGGAACATGCCCAGGGTGGAGGCGACCGCCAGCATCAGGCAGGCGATGGCCATGGCCAGCCCCGAGGTCCAGCGCTCGAAAGCGAGAAATGCATTTTTCATGGTGAGCGAGCGCGGCCACCGGCCTGCAGCGCAGCGGCTGCGCTCTCCTCCAGTTCTTCACAAAAAACAGCCGTTTGCGCTGCCGGGCAGCGGGCAAACAGCTAGGGAATCAAATCATCAAAGAAAGGCTCCGCCGGAGCGGGCGCTCAAGCTGCCAGCGCAGGCCTGAGCGCCGGATGGCTTACTTGAAGTTGCGGATGCGGTCGAGATTGGCCTTGCCGAACTGCTTCTCAAAGTCTTCGTTGGTCTTGGCCAGCGTGGCAACGAACTTGGCCTTGTCGACGTTCTCCACCACTTGCATGCCCTTGCTGCGCAGCTCGGCCACGCCGTTGGTGTCGTCCAGGTCAACGCGGGCGCGGTTGGCCTTGACGGCTTCTGCCGCTGCCTCGGCAAAGGCCTTCTTGTCGTCGGCGCTCAGCTTGTCATAGCTGGCCTTGTTCATCACCAGAATGCAAGGCGAATACACGTGGCCGGTCAGCGACAAATGCTTTTGCACCTGGTCGAACTTGGCCGAGGTAATGACCGGCAGCGGGTTCTCCTGGCCGTCCACCGTGCCTTGCTGCAGCGCGGTGAACACTTCGGGGAAGGCCATGGGCGTGGTGATGATGCCCAGCGCCTTGTAAGCCTGGATGTGCACCGGGTTCTCCATGGTGCGCATCTTCAGGCCCTTGGTATCGTCCGGGCTGTTGATGGCGCGCTTGGAGTTGGTCATGTGGCGGAAGCCGTTCTCGGCCCAGGCCAGCGCCTTGAAACCCTTGCTGTCGAACTTGCCCAGCAGCTCTTGGCCGATAGGGCCGTCGAGCACGGCGCGCGCATGCGCCTTGTCGCGGAAGAGGAAGGGCACGTCCAAGATCTTGGTCTCGGGCACAAAGTTGGGCACCGGGCCGCTGGAGCTGAAAGCCAGCTCTTGCGTGCCCAGCTGCACCGCCTCGATCGACTCGCGCTCGCCGCCCAGCGCGCCGTTGTAGAAGGTCTGGACCTTGTAGCGGCCGGCGGTGCGCTTTTCCACCTCTTTGGCAAAGGTATCAATGGCCACGCCCTGGTGCGAATTTTGCGCCACCGAGATGCTGATCCGCATGGTCGTCTGCGCGCTGGCCACGCCACCAGCCATCAGCCCCAAAGCCAAGCCCACGCCCCACGCCAATGTCTTCATCTTCATTTTTTGTCTCCTCGGCCTCGCCGAATGGTTGTCAGGTGGTCTGCGGCAAGCCGCACGAGCTATGCATTGTGGGCAATATGTATTCGTTTCGTATTGGGGTTTTTCTGCTGTTGTGCGGCTTGGGGTGCTGTGCCAGCCGGTCGGCGCGCTAAGTGTTTGATAGCACAGGGCTTGTGGGTGGGACGGGGCTGTCTCAGGGTGGACAGTGGGTGGTATGAAAAAGCGCCAGGCTGTGCTGGCGCTTTCGGGTTTGGGCAAATTGGAAAGTATTTACAAACCTTGCCCCAGCTCCGAAATCAGCTGGGCCGAGAGGTACAGGCGGCGCGGGATCGGGTCGATCAGCACGTACTCGGCCAAGTTGGAGTGGTAGTTGGCGCCGGGCAGGCCCATGCCGTCTACCACCGGTTTGCCAGACAGGCCGGCATAAGCGGCATCAGAGCCGGCGCCGTAACGCTGGTAGTCGATGGTGGATTTGCCGCCCACATCGCTGTAGATGGCAATGGCTTTGTCGATCACCTTCTTGCCTTCATCGGTGGCATTGAAGGCTGGGCGGCCGCGGGTCAGGTTGATCTCAATCTTGGCATCAGGCAGGCGCTTCTTGGTGGCAGCGGTGTCCAGCATGCTCTTCATCAGCTCCAGGTCTTCGTTCTTGCCGTAGCGCACGTCCGCGTTGATAACGGCTTTGTCCGGAATGACGTTGGTGACCGTGCCGCCGGCCGTCATCGTCGTCCAGTTGAAGCCGCGCTCTTTGGATTTGTCCTGAATATCTTGCGTGCGCAACACCAGATCAGCCGCCTCGGTGAGGGCGTTCACACCCAGTTCCGGCGCAGCACCGGCATGCGAAGCCTTGCCATGCACAATGGCTTGCACATAAGCAATCCCCGAGCTGGCGGTGCCAAAGCTTTCGCTCTCGCCCGAGGGCTCGTACGACAGCACATAGTCGTGCTGCGCCGAGAGCTTCTGGATCAGGTCGCGCGAGCCGAACGAGCCTTTTTCCTCGTCGGTATTGAACAGCACGGTGATGGTCTTGAACTGGCTGAAGTTTTGCGCCTTGAGCAGGCCCAGACTGTGCAGGATGACGGCAATGCCGCCCTTGCAATCGGCAATGCCGGCGCCGTAGGCCTTATTGCCATCTACCTTGAAAGGCGCGGTTGCCAAAATGCCGCGGGCATACACCGTGTCCATATGCGCCATCAGCAAAATGCTCTTGCTGCCGCTGCCTTGGAAGCTGCCCACAATGTTGTCGCCCACCACGCCGGCCTCGGCCTTGTAGCGCACCACATTCGCGCCCAGCGCTTGCAGGCGTTGCTCCAGGTAGTTGCCCATTTCGGGAATGCCGACGCTGTCGTTGGTGCCGGTTTCGATATTCACCAGCTCTTGCAGCGTTTTGAGCACGGCCGATGTCTCGGCTTTGGACGCCTGGTCCAGCGTGGCGTTGTAGCGCAGCGAGGCGGCGTTGCCGTCCGAACAGCCGGAAACGGAGAAGGACAGCGCCGCTGCAGCAGCCAAAGCAAGCAAGGTTTTTTTCATGGGGTAAGCGTTATGCGTTGTAGGTGAAAACGCGCTGATTGTTACGGCGATGTAAACCAGCGGTTGGCAATGCATGTCGCTGCAGAGACTGGGGCCGGGATAAGCGCCCGGTGGCGCTGGTGGTGGATGTGTGGCTGTGAGCGTCTGTACCCTTGCTCAGGACGCCTGCGCTTCGCGCAGATGTCGGGGCGAGACCCGGCCAGCTGCCGCAAGCAGATCAGCACAACGCCAGTTGAAAAACCACCTTCCCGGCATCTGCGCGAAGCGCAGAACTGCCCGTCAGGGAGACAAGCGTTCGCTATTTCCGCGAAGTCTTCCACTCCAATTGCTTGGACACCAGATTGGCGTTCTTGAAGCCGCCCATGATGATCGCTCGCGGCTCAATGATGCCTATGCCCACCAATTTGTTGTTGCGGCTCTCCTTCTGGTCGCATGCTTGCGGCGTGGGCAAAATCTTGAGCGGGCTGACCACCTCAAACACCATGGATTTTTTGACCATGCCAATGGTGCCGGCGGCTTGGGAGAGGGCGCGGGCTTCTGCCTCGCTGGCATTCACAAACAAGTTGTTCTGATAACCGGTTTGCATCTTGTAGCAGACCATATAGTTATGGTCGATCATCGCGTTGTACTCGGCCACGGCCACGCACAGTGCCTGGGGCAGACAATTGGGGTCGCGGTTATAGGTGCGGTAATGAACGTTGGCAACGCTGATTTTGTTGATATTCGCGTCCCACTCGGTAAAGTCGTCTAGGTGCACGCGTAAAAACTTGGCTTTGGCAGCAGCGGTGTTGCCGTACTCAACCACCTGCTTGGCCAATTGGGTGCTGCAATCTTTGCGGGCAAAGGTTTCCATCACCTGGTTGCACTTTTCTTTGGCCTGCAAAATGGCATTTTTGGGTTTGGAGCGGTACACCCCGGCCGGGTTGCTGTACAGGCCCAGTTGCTCGCGGTTCACCAGGCCGGCAATGGCGTCGGGGTACTTGTCATAACCGCCCAGCGCAAACGCGACGGAAATGGCAAACACATCGTCCAGCAGATAAATGCCATCGGACTCCAGCTTGTCGTTATCGATGGGCCCCAAGTTAATCGTCGGCTCGGCCGCCATGGAGGACAGGGCAATAGCTGCCAGGGCAGCGCTGAGAACTCGCTTTTTTATCATCTTGTTATGGTTTCTGCTGGTGATTGTGCTGCCCAGTTTAACGTTCACTCGGGCCATGGGGATGACGGAAAATACCCAATGAAAACCCTTATCTCCTGGGCCTGCATACTGCGCTCGGCCACTGCATGAGCCGCTGCAAAATGATTTGCCAGGCCTGGCTAAAACCCTGGGCTGGGCATATTCAACGGGTTTGTGCTGGCAGTTGTCGCACCAAAAACAAACCACCCGCAGGTGGTTTGCAGGCAGGGTGGGGTGGTGGCTCAGGCGGCCAGCGAGTGCAGCCACACCGGCGCACATGCTCAGGGTTTGGGTCAGCAACACTGCCCAATACCTGGCCGCTCTACAGCCATCAGCCGCGCCAACTCGCTATTTTTGCCGCATTGGCAGCCCTGGGCAGCGCTTTTGCCAACCGCCAAATCAACAGTGCAAACCCATTGCATGTGCAGTGCAGGCGACACGCCAGTAGTGAGAATGCAAAACTGCGCAGGGCGAACCGTGCGCAGTGGCAGTGTTTTTAGCGAGCAACTCGGGTTGAGAGGGCGGCTGACGGTGCGAGGCTTTCCACGCCCAGCGCGCTTACCCAGCCAAGGCGCACCGAATGCGCCTGGCCAAGCTTAGCCGTGGCGAATGGCTACCGTCTTCAACACGGTAAAGCCGTACAGCGCTTCAAAGCCTTTCTCGCGGCCGTGGCCGCTGGCTTTGACGCCGCCAAAGGGCAGTTCCACGCCGCCAGCAGCGCCGTAATTGTTGATGAAGACCTGCCCGCTACGCAGGCGCTTGGCCACGCGGAACTGGCGGCCGCCGTCGCGCGTCCACACACCGGCTACCAGGCCGAACTCGGTGGCGTTGGCCATTTCGATGGCTTGCTCCTCGCTGTCGAAAGCCATGGAGCTGAGCACCGGGCCGAACACTTCTTCTTGTGCCAGGCGGTGGTTGACGGGCACGTCGCGCAGCAGCGTGGGCGCCTGGTAGAAGCCGCCTTCGGGGGCGTCGTCCACGATCTGGCCCTGGGCGACGATGGAGATGCCGTCGTTGTGCGCATCGCTCAGAAAATCCCATACCCGTTGCTGTTGCGATTGGCGGATCAGCGGGCCCAGATCCAAGTCCATCGTGGCCGGGCCAACACGCAGCGCCTCAAAGGCCGAGGCCAGGCGGGCCAACAGGGTTTCGTAGATGGAGCGCTCCACCAGCAGGCGCGAGCCGGCCGAGCAGGTTTGGCCCGAGTTTTGGATGATGGCGTTGACGATGACGGGGATGGCCGCATCCAAGTCCGCATCGGCAAACACGATTTGCGGGCTTTTGCCACCCAGCTCCATGGTGCAGGGGCAGTGGCGCTCGGCGGCGGCTTGCTCAATCAGGGTGCCCACGCGCGGGCTGCCGGTAAAGCTGATGTGGTCCACACCCGGGTTGCGGGCCAGGGCGTCGCCCACTTCGTGGCCAAAACCGGTGACGATGTTGATGGCGCCTGCGGGGAAGCCCACGTCTGCCGCCAGTTGCGCCACGCGGATGAGGCTCAGGCAGGCGTCTTCCGAAGGCTTGACCACGCAGGTGTTGCCCGCTGCCAGCGCGCCGCCCACGCAGCGGCCGAAGATCTGCATGGGGTAGTTCCAGGGCACGATGTGGCCGGTGACGCCATGCGGCTCGCGCCAGGTCAGCACGCTGAATTCTTGCGGGTAGGGGATGGTTTCGCCATGCAGCTTGTCGCAGGCACCGGCGTAGAACTCGAAGTAGCGCGCCAGGGCGACCGCATCGGCCTTGGCTTGCTTGGTGGGTTTGCCGCAGTCGCGCTGTTCAATGGCGGCCAGCTCGTCGGCGTGCTCCAGCACTTTGGCCGAGAGCTTGTTGAGCAGGCGGCTGCGCTCGACCGGCGCCAGTTTGCCCCATACGTTTTGGTAGCACAGGCGGGCGGCTTGCACGGCGTGGTCAATGTCTTCGGCATTGCCGCGCTGGATTTCGTCGTACTGCTGGCCGTCCGACGGGTCGACCACCGGAATGGTTTTGCCCGAGAGCGAGGGCACGGAGGCGTTGGCGATGTAGTGCAGTTGCATGGTGGCAGGCTTTCGAATGGCAAAAAAAGGCAGCGGCACAGGGGCCGCACAACGTCCGCCACCTTAGCGCAGGAAAGTGCCTGCGCCTACCGGCAAATGCCCGCGCCTGTCACGGGTTTGACCGGGCTGGCGGCGTTGCTGCTTGGGTTTTTTCAGCCAGCCGTCAGCCAAAGCGCCTAAAATCAGCCGGTTTTGCACGCCTGCGCCGCTTGGCTGGCCGCACGGTGCGCACCCGAACAACCTCCTCTTTGACCCATAAGGAAACGCATGTCCTTCGAAAAACTGACCCCCGGTGCCAAGGCGCCTGAAGTCTTCAACGTCGTGATCGAAATCTCGGCCAACTCCGCTCCTGTGAAGTACGAAGTGGACAAGGAAACCGGCTGCGTGTTCGTGGACCGTTTCATGGGCACCGCCATGCACTACCCCGTGAACTACGGCTATGTGCCCCAAACCCTGGCTGGCGACGGTGATCCGGTGGACGTGCTGGTGATGACCCCCTTCCCACTGCCTACCGGCGTGGTGGTGCCTTGCCGCGCTATCGGCATTCTGCACATGGAAGACGAGGGCGGCGTGGACGGCAAGGTGCTGGCCGTGCCTACGCAAAAGCTGCTGCCTTCTTACGACAAGATCAACACGCTGGGCGATATCCACGACCTGGTGCTGCAGCAGATTTCGCACTTCTTTGAACACTACAAGGACCTGGAAAAGGGCAAGTGGGTCAAGGTGCTGGGCTGGAAGGGCCTGGACGAAGCCCACAAGGAAATCGTGGACGGTATTGCCGCCTACAACAAGAAGTAAATCTTCTGTTGGTTGTGAGGCTGCGGCCTCATGAAGAAAAAGCCAGCGCTGGTGAAGGTGCTGGCTTTTTTGTTTTGCTTGCAGCGGCTGGCTGGGGCTTGCGGCGGGCGCGTGGCGGCGAGCCACTGTTGGCTCTACAAGGATGTCTGCGCTTCGCGCAGATGCCGGGAGGCTTGTTTTTTTAACTGGCGTTGGCTGGCATTGCATGCAGCTGCTGGCCGGGACTCGCCCCGGCGGGCGACTGACTTTCTTGCTGCACGTCCGGTGTGCCGGCCCAGAAGAAAGTCAGCAAAGAAACGTGCCTGCATCCAGCGTCCCCGACTGCCCCGCGTAGCGGGGCAATCGGGGCAACCTGCGCTCGAAGCAAACCCCGGCGCGCAGACGAACTCTCTCCGCGCCAAGGCGCTCCGTTCAAACAGCGTCTGCGAGTCAGAGCACGAAGTTTGGCTGTCCTGCGGCAGCCAAACCGCCGCCGTTTGCTGCGGCCGCAGGCGCTGGCTGAAAGGGTGGGGGAGGGACAGCCAACAGCCAACAGCCTGCGGGAGCGGCACTGCTTGCTAGTGTTTATGTGGGTTCAACGGGCGAGATAGAGCACCAGCCCACTCGTTCAAAATCCGCCATTCCGCAAAGCAGTTTTTTCTTTTCCGGCCCGGCATTGCCTGTAAGCTTGGGGCGGTTAAAAACTAGGAGCAATGCCGTGGTGGATGCAGTCGATGTGGTGGTGCTGGGTGCGGGCGTGGTGGGCTTGGCGGTGGCGCGGGAGTTGGCGCTGGCTGGGCGGGAGGTGATGGTGCTGGAGGCGCAGGATGCCATTGGCACGGGTACCAGTTCGCGCAACAGCGAGGTCATCCACGCGGGCATTTATTACCCGCAAGGCTCGCTCAAGGCTCAGTTGTGCGTGCAGGGCAAAGAGCTGCTGTACCAATACTGCGCCGAGCGCGGCGTGGCGCACCAGCGCTGCGGCAAGCTGATTGTGGCTACTTCGGATGCGCAGCGGCCCAAGCTCGACGCTATTGCACAGCACGCCGCCGCCAATGGCGTGAACGATCTGGAGCTGCTCACGCGCGAGCAAGCCCGTGAGATGGAACCTGCGCTGGAATGCGTGGCTGCGCTGCATTCGCCGAGCACCGGTATTGTCGACAGCCATGGCCTGATGCTCAGCCTGCAAGGCGATCTGGAAAACGCTGGCGGCATGGTGGTGTTCAACAGCCCGCTGGCCAGCGCTGATTGCAAGGCGCAAGCCAATGGCGAGCAGGGCATTTTGCTCACCACGCAAGACGGCACGCAGCTACTGGCTAAAACCGTGGTCAACGCTGCCGGCATGTGGGCGCCTGATCTGGCGCGCCGGTTTGCCGGGCTGGCGGCCGAGCATGTGCCAACCGCTTACTACGCCAAGGGCAATTACTTCACGCTGAGCGGGCGCGCACCTTTCCAGCATTTGATTTACCCGGTGCCCGAGGCCGCTGGCCTGGGCGTGCATCTGACGCTGGATCTGGGTGGTCAAGCCAAGTTTGGCCCCGATGTGCAGTGGGTCGAGAGCGCGGACGATCTGGTGGTGGACCCGGCGCGTGGCGATGCGTTTTATGCCGAGGTGCGCCGCTACTGGCCGGCTTTGCCCGATGGTGCTTTGGCCGCTGGTTACGCCGGTATTCGCCCTAAGATCAGCGGGCCGAACGAGGCCTCGGCAGACTTCTGCATCCAAGGCCCAGCCGTGCATGGCGTGGCAGGTTTGGTGAACTTGTTCGGCATTGAGTCGCCCGGCCTCACCAGTTGCCTGGCCATTGGCCGCGCCGTGCTGGGCGAGTTGGCTTAAAGCCCGCTGGCTGTGGTGGCGGCTCGCTCTGACAGTCTTTGACAAAGCGGCATCTGCCCCTTTTTGGGCTGCAATTGGGGGCTTTTGCAGACTGTCGGTGTATTCTTACAGGCTTGTGGGTGCAAGGTAGCGCAAGCATGGCTCCGTTCTCCGTTACGATGTTTGCAAGCGCAAGTGCTCGGGAGCCCCGATCGCGCTGACGCGAACTTCACAGTTAACCGCTTTTTAAAAGGGATAAATATGCGCAAGTCGAATATGTTCAGCGATACCGTCGAAAACGCCCAGCAAGACCTGGAGAAGCTGGTGGGCGATCTGCGCAGCGTGCTGTCGAGCAAAGACCTCGACGGCGTGCCAGAGATTCGCGCCCTGCGTGCCCGCCTGGAAGATACCGCTGGCAATGCCCGCGACAGCGCTGTGCGCGCCGCGCAAGATGCAGCCCGCCAAGCCAAAGAGGCCGCGCTGGCCGCAGACCGCTATGCACACGACGAACCCTGGCGCGTGGCAGGTGCTGCGCTGGCCGTGGGCGCGTTGATCGGCTTTATCTTCTCGCGCCGTTGATGCTGAGCCACCGGCCTGGCAACAGGCCGGTTCCCATCCACCAAGAACAGGGCGCAAGCCCTGTTTTGACGAAGGAGAGTCCATGAACTGGTTGTCTTTGCTGGGGCTCGATGACACACTGGCGCGCGCCCGTTCGCTGATGAGCGAAGGCGCCATTGCGGCCGAAGACCGCATCGATTTGCTGGCCCTGGAGTGGCAGACCCAGAAGAAGAATCTGCTCTGGCTGCTGGTCATGGGGCTGGTGGTGGCGGGGCTGACGATTGTGGCGCTGACCGTGCTCTCGGGCGCCATCATCATCACCTACTGGGACACGCCCAACCGCATGCTGGTGACCTGGCTGGTTGCGGGTGGCTGGTTGCTGCTGTGGGTGGGGGTGCTGGTTTTCCTGGCGTTGACGGCCAAAAAGGCGGCCAGCCCGTTTGCGCTCAGCCGCAGCGTGTTGCGCAAAGACTGGGTGGCGCTCAAGCGCCGCCTCAAATAAATGCAGGGGAGCGCTATGAAAGAAGAACGCAACCAAGCCGAGCTGTTGCTGCTGCAAGAGGCCAGCCCGCAAGAGCGCGAAGTGCTGGAGCGCATCCGCAGCCAGCGCGAGCGCCTGCATGGACGCCGCCTGGCGCAAGAGCAGGCGCTGGCTTTGAAAGCCCAAGACCCGAACTATGCGCTGGCGCACGGCTCGCTGGTAGAGCGCCTGATCGGCTTTGGCCGCCAGCACCCGGTGGTGTGTGTGGGAGCTTTGGGGCTGGGCCTGTTGCTGGGCCCGCGCAAGCTGATGCGTATTGCCACCGTGGCTTTGCCGCTGGTGATGAAGCTGCGCCGCTGAAAACCCCCCTGCCAATCGCCTACGCAGTGCGCATAGTTTTTCTGGCGCGCTGCGCCAAATCCCCGACAAAAACTCTGCCAAATATTCACTGGGTGCGGCACTCGGGCGTAGAATGCCGACGCTTTGCGTATATGCGCCAAGCGTCTGGTGCCTCGCGGCCTGGCCAGTCTCTTTATCCGTTCAACGCCCGGTTTTGGTGCATGGTATTGGCCGTGCATCGCCACAGTAGTGCAGCGCTCCTTGGAGCCGCTGCTTTTTTTCGGCCTGAACCGGTATTTTGACCAGCCGGTACGAAACTTGCTCTGCCTGGCACCAGGCCACTTTGCCCATCGGCGCCGCCGCTGCAAGGTGGACGATCTACACCACAAGGAGTTTTCGCAATGAGTACAAGGCGTCGTCTGGTTCAGCTGGGTCTGGCCGCAATTCCTGCCGCAATCGTCGGCCTGTCGCCGGTGGCGGCATGGGCCCAGGCCAAGATCAAGGTGGCTGCGGTCTACACCGTGCCCTACGAGCAGCAATGGGTGAGCCGCATCCACACCGCACTGAAGGCGGCCGAGGCGCGTGGCGAGATCGAGTACCAATCGAGCGAAAACGTCTCCAACGCCGATTACGAGCGCGTGATGCGCGAGTACGCCACCGGCGGCGCACAGCTGATGTTCGGCGAGGTGTTCGGCGTGGAAGCCGCTGCCCGCAAGGTGGCCAAAGACTTCCCCAAGCTGGCCATCGTGGCCGGTTCGTCGGGCAAGATCCAAGCGCCCAACTTCAGCGTGTTCGACAACTACATCCAAGAGCCTGCCTACCTCACCGGCATGATCGCTGGCGGCATGTCCAAGACCGGCAAGATCGGCATGGTCGGCGGCTTCCCGATCCCCGAAGTGAACCGTTTGATGAACGCTTTCATGGCCGGCGCCAAGGAAGTGAACCCCAAGGTGGAGTTCACCGTGAGCTTCATCAACAGCTGGTTTGACCCACCCAAGGCCAAGGAAGCCACCTTCGCCATGATTGACAAGGGCGCCGACGTGCTCTACGCCGAGCGTTTTGGCGTGAGCGATGCCGCCAAGGAAAAGGGCAAGCTCGCCATTGGCAACGTGATCAACACCCAGGCCCAGTACCCGGACACGGTGGTGGCTTCGGCGCTGTGGCACATGGAGCCGAGCGTGGAGCGCGCCATCAAGGCGGTCAAGGACGGCAGCTACAAGGCTGAGGACTACGGCCCGTACTCGATGATGAAGCACAAGGGCTCGTCGCTGGCGCCGCTGGGCACTTTCGAGAAGAAGGTGCCAGCCGATCTGGCAGCCAAGGTCAAGGCCAAGGAAGCCGACATTCTGGCTGGCAAGTTCACGGTCAAGGTGGACGACTCGCAACCCAAGTCGACTGCCAAGTAAAGCTGCAAACCGGCCGCCAATCTAACGGCGGCCTGGTATTCACTCCCTCTCCCGCGTGCGGGAGAGGGCGGGGTGAGGGGGCTGTTCTGCATGCGTCGCATGTTCCGCCCCAGCGCGCCACCCCAAACCCATTCCATCCCAGCGCCCCGGCACCCCCACGTGCCTCAACACCATGTCGTCTCCCCCATCTTCTGCCGCAGCTGCGCCCGTGGTGCTGCAACTGCAAGGCATCACCAAACGCTTTGGCCCGCTGGTGGCCAACGATGCCATCTCGCTCACCCTGCACCGGGGCGAGGTGGTGGCGCTGCTGGGCGAAAACGGCGCTGGCAAATCCACGCTCATGTCCATCTTGTTCGGCCACTATGTGGCCGACGAGGGCAGCATCTCCGTCTTGGGCCAGCCCTTGCCGCCCGGCCAGCCGCGTGCTTCGCTGGCCGCCGGCATTGGCATGGTGCACCAGCACTTTGCGCTGGCCGACAACCTGAGCGTGCTCGACAACATCATGGTCGGCAGCGAATCGCTCTTGCGCCCCGCATCGGCCAAACGCGAAGCGCGCGCCAAACTGGTGCAGGTGGCGCAGCAGTTTGGCCTGCCGGTAGAGCCCGATGCCCGCGTGGCAGGCCTCACCGTGGGCGAGCGCCAACGGGTAGAAATTCTCAAAGCGCTGTACCGCGGCGCCCGCATTCTGATTCTGGACGAGCCCACCGCCGTGCTCACGCCGCAAGAGAGCGAAGCGCTGTTTGCCACGCTGGCGCAAATGGTGGCGCAAGGCTTGTCGATCATCTTTATCAGCCACAAGTTGGGCGAAGTGCTGCGCGTGGCCGACCGTGTGGCCGTCTTGCGCCATGGCAAGCTGGTGGCCGAGGCGCCCGCAAAAGGCACTACCCAAGCGCAATTGGCGCAGTGGATGGTGGGCGAAGCCGTGGCCTTGCCCGAGCGCCGGCCTGCACAAAACGTTGGTGCCACCGTGTGCCAGTTGGACAAGGTGCACACCGTGCTCAGCAAAAAAAGCACGGCGCGTGATCGCTTAGTCGATGTATCGCTGCAATTGCGTGCTGGCGAAATTGTGGCCATTGCCGGCGTCTCCGGCAACGGCCAAGTGGCTTTGGCCGATGTGCTTTGCGGCGTGCGTCGCATTGGCAGCGGACAGGTTACCTACCAGGGCCAGCCCTTGCCAGCATCGCCCGTCGCCTTGGTGGCGCAGGGCGTGGCCCGCATTCCGGAAGACCGCCACGGCACGGGCGTGGTGGGCGATTTGCCGGTGTGGGAAAACGCTGTGTCTGAGCGCCTGCGCAGCCGTTGGTTCTCGCGCTTGGGCTGGGTCAAACGCGCTGCGGCTCGCAGCCAGGCGCAGTACGTATCGCAAAAGTTCGACGTGCGTGGTGGCGGGCTCGATGCGCCGGCCCGCTCGCTCTCAGGCGGCAACATGCAAAAGCTCATTCTGGGCCGCGCTCTGCTGGCACCCCAGGGCTCGGACGGTGCGGCGCCGCGTCTCATCGTGGCGCACCAGCCCACCTGGGGGCTCGACATCGGTGCCGTGCGCTTTGTGCACCAGCAATTGCTGGCCGCCCGCGATGCCGGCGCAGCCGTGTTGCTGATATCGGACGACCTCGACGAAGTGCTTGCCCTGGGCGACCGCATTGGCGTCATGCACGAAGGCCATCTCTCGCCCGCGCTGCCCCATGCCGACTGGAGCCGCGAAACCATTGGTCTGGCCATGGCCGGATCGGGCCCGGTCTGAGGCGCCTCCTAAGAGAATCCTATGCGTTTAGAAAAAAGACCAACCCCTTCCAAAATCGCCATGGTGGCGGCGCCCTTGGGCGCGGTGGTGTTCACCTTGCTTGTCAGCGGCTTGCTGGTGCTGTGGGCGGGCGCGCCTGTTGGCGCCACCTATGCGGCCATGTTCAAAGGCGCTTTTGGCTCGCTGTTTGCGCTGTCCGAAACGCTGACCCGCGCAGTGCCGCTGATTCTTACCGGCCTGGCGGCCGCAGTGGCTTTCCGCGCGCGCCTGTTCAACATTGGTGCCGAAGGCCAGCTCTACGCAGGCGCTGTGGCTGCCGTGGCTGTGGGTGGCATGCATGGCGGCAGTGGTTTTGAGCTGCCTATGGTTGTGCTCTTTCCGCTGATGATGCTGGCGGCGGCCTTGGCTGGCGCGGCTTTGCTGCTGGGCCCGGCCTTGATGAAAACCCGCTTGGGCGTGGACGAGGTGGTCACCACCTTGCTGCTCAACTTTGTCATGCTGCTGCTGGTGTCTTACCTGCTCGACGGCCCCATGAAAGACCCCATGGCCATGGGCTGGCCGCAAAGCGTGGCGCTGCAAGGCGATCTGGAGCTGGGCAAGCTCATTTCGCAAACCCGCTTGCATAACGGCTTGTTGATGGCCGTGGGCTTGGCCGTGGTGCTGTGGCTGGTGCTGCAGCGCACGGTGTCTGGTTTCTCCATCCGCGCTGCCGGCGCCAACCCGCGCGCGGCTGCTTTTGCTGGCGTGCCGGTAACACGCACTGTGGTGCTGGTGGCGTTGCTCTCGGGCGGCCTGGCCGGTTTGGCGGGCGCTATCGAAGTGGCGGGCCGCACCAGCTACCTCACGCTCGACATGTCGCCCGGCTACGGCTACAGCGGCATCGTCATCGCCATGCTGGCCGGCCTGCACCCGCTGGGCGTGGTGGCCTCGGCCGTGTTTGTGGCCGGCATGCTGGTGGGGGCCGACAGCATGAGCCGCGCCGTGGGCGTGCCCAATGCGATTGCCGATGTGATCGTGGCCGCCTCGCTGCTGTCGGTGCTGGTGGCAAGCCTGCTCACCCAATACCGTTTGCGCAGAAAGTGAGCCGCCAATGAAACACCAAACAACAAGCAAGCCGTGCGGAGTGCGCAATGACTGAACTGATGGATATTTTGGCCAACGGCTCCTTCTGGGTAGCCGTGTTGCGCACCGCCACGCCGCTGTTGCTGGGCACCTTGGGCGTGCTGCTGTGCGAGCGCGCAGGCGTGCTCAACCTCGGTATCGAAGGCATCATGGTGGCCGGCGCTTTTGCCGGCTGGCTCACCGTCTACGCGGGCCATGGCTTGTGGACGGGCGTGCTGGTGGCGGCTTTGACCGGTGCTGTATTTGGCGCTTTGCATGCGTGGCTTACGGTGGGGCTGGCGCTGTCGCAACACGTATCGGGCCTGGGCATCACCATGCTGGCCACGGCTTTGTCGTACTACGGCTACCGCGTGAGCTTCCCCAAGGTGAACACGCCGCCCACCATCACGCCATTTGAGGCCATGGACTGGTTGCCCATCCCCATTCTGGGCGAGCAAACCGCGCTCACCTTGCTGGCGCTGCTGCTGGTGCCCTTGCTGGCCTGGGCGCTGTTCCGCACGCCACTGGGCCTGGCCGTGCGCATGGTGGGCGAGAACCCGCAGGCCGCCGAAGGGCAGGGCATTCCCGTGCTGGCCGTGCGCAGCGGCGCCATCATCGCCGGCTCGGCCTTGATGGGCGTGGCTGGCGCCTTTCTCACCTTGTCGGCCTTCAACGCCTTTTTCTTCAACATGGTCAACGGCCGCGGCTGGATCTGCGTGGCGCTGGTGGTGTTTGCCTCGTGGCGGCCCGGCAAGGCGCTGCTGGGCGCGCTGCTGTTTGCGTTTTTCGATGCGCTGCAACTGCGCCTGCAACAATCGGGTGAAGGCCTGGTGCCTTACCAGTTCTACCTGATGCTGCCGTATCTGCTCTCCATCCTGGCCCTGGTGCTGGTAGCGCGCAAAGCCGCGTACCCGCAGGCTTTGATGAAGCCTTATCGCAAGGGCGAGCGCTGAACGCCGCGCCCTCCTACAAGGAATAAAAAATGCTCGATTTACTCATCAAAAACGCCACGCTGCCTGATGGCCGCCAGAACATGTCGGTCGCTGTCATCGGCGGAAAAATCACCGAAGTGACCGAGGGCCTGCAAGCGCCTGCGCACGAAACCGTCGACGCCCAAGGCCTGCTGCTCAGCCCGCCCTTTGTCGACCCGCACTTCCACATGGACGCCACGCTCAGCTACGGCATGCCGCGCGTCAACGAAAGCGGCACCTTGCTCGAAGGCATTGCGCTGTGGGGCGAGCTCAAGCCGCAACTCACGCACGAAGCTCTGGTGGAGCGCGCCTTGGCCTATTGCGACTGGGCCGTGGCGCGTGGCCTGCTGGCCATCCGCAGCCATGTGGACACCAGCGACCCGAGCCTGCTGCCGGTAGAGGCCATGCTCGACGTGCAAAAGCGCGTTGCCCCTTACATCGACCTGCAACTGGTCGCATTCCCGCAAGACGGCGTGCTGCGCACCAAGGGCGGTTTGGACAACTTGAAGCGGGCGCTCGATATGGGTGTTGATGTGGTGGGCGGCATTCCGCACTTTGAACGCACCATGGCCGACGGCGCTGAAAGCGTGCGCATTCTCTGCGAGCTGGCGGCCGATCTGGGCAAGCGCGTAGACATGCACTGCGACGAATCGGACGACCCGATGTCGCGCCACGTCGAAACCTTGGCCTTCCACACCGAGCGCCTGGGCATGCAAGGCCGCGTCACCGGCTCGCACCTCACCTCCATGCACAGCATGGACAACTACTACGTCAGCAAACTCATCCCGCTGATGGCCGAGGCGCAGCTGGGCGTGGTCAGCAACCCGCTGATCAACATCACCATCCAGGGCCGCCACGACACCTATCCCAAGCGCCGTGGCATGACCCGCGTGCCCGAGCTCATGGCCGCCGGCCTGACCGTCGCCTTCGGCCATGACTGCGTGATGGACCC
The DNA here is from genome assembly GCF_043359985.1 of Comamonas trifloxystrobinivorans. NCBI lineage: Bacteria > Pseudomonadati > Pseudomonadota > Betaproteobacteria > Burkholderiales > Comamonadaceae > Comamonas > Comamonas trifloxystrobinivorans. The sequence continues at coordinate 112,127 of NZ_JBHZGV010000007.1, read as the reverse complement.
CTGGTACAGCCTGGGCAGCGGCGACGCGCTGGACGTAGCGCACATGGGCCTGCACGTAGCGCAAATGACCAGTCGCAAAGGCATGCAACAAGCCTTTGACGCGGTCACGCAAAACCCAGCCAAGCTCTTGGGCCTGCAAGGCTACGGTATCGAAGCCGGTTGCAATGCCGACTTTGTGCTGCTGCACGCCAAAGACCCGGTCGAAGCCCTGCGCCTGAAAGCCACGCGCCTGGGCGTCTGGCGCCGTGGCCAGCGCATTGCCAGCACGCCAGCGCCGGTGGCTAGCTTGAATTTGGCTGGGCGGCCTGCTAGTACGACGTTGCTGAGCAAGTAAGCTGGGCGCTGTTTTGCTCAGCGCCTGAAAGGCTTTTTAGGGTTGGTTTTTTAACTGGCGGTTGCTGGCAATGCTTGCAGCTGCTGGCCGGGACTGAGCCGGCAGGCGACCTCCCTTTTTGCTGCACGTCCGGAGTGCCGGCCACCGGAACGCCGGCCGCAAGAAAGCTAGGGGAAAAAACGTGCCCTGCAGCCAGCGTCCCCGAAAGGGGTGGAGAGGGACATCCTGAACAGCCAACACCTGATTCACATCCGTCTCTCAACTGCATCAAACACTGCCGCCAACTGCAGATAAACCTCTGCCCAGCCGCTGGCCATGGCCAGCTCTTGCAGCGGCCCGGTTGCCGCAAACAGCACCAGCAACTGCTGTCGGTTTGGCAAAGCGCCGGTTTGCAAAAGCGCTATCTGCCCTTCCAACTCGGTTTGCGCATGGGCAGCGTCCCGCCAAGATGACCAAGAAAAATCATTGCCCGGCAGCGACACCAGTTCCAGTGTTGCTTCCAGCACATGCAGCAGCGTCTGCTGTGCAGAGTGTGAATCCATGGCTTGATCGAGCAAGGCTTTGGTGCGTTCTAGTGGGTGCATGCGGTGCTGCGTTGCCTGCGCTTGTGCTCAGGGGAAAGTCCCTGGGTCGTCCGAATAACGCCATTTTGTATCCGATAACCAGTTCAAGCCATTGATTTCAATGGATGTGGCTTCTTCGCCCGCGCATCCCGCAGATGCATCCTAGTATGCTCAGATTCTGAATATTTTGTTTGCACGGTTTACGTTTAAACACATTTAGGTTGTAATCGCGGCTATGAAACATTTATGGGCTCAGGCTGCTTTGGGTGTGCCAGCAATTCTGCGCAAGTGGGGCGGCTTGGCCGTTTTATTGGCTATAGGCACGGTGGCACAGGCGGACATTGTCATTCCAGCCGGAGCCAGTTACCAAAAGGCGGGCAGCGCACTGAACCTGGGTTGCACGGATCTGCAGGTGTCGGGCACCTTGGTGCAGGGTGCGGGCGGGTCCATCGTGAATGTGCGCAATGTGCAGATCAATGTTGGCGGTCTGCTGGATATATCGGGAGCCAGCGTGCAGCTGGCGCAGAACTACAGCAACCAAGGCTCAGTGGTGGCAACTGGCGGCAGCGTCACCCGGGTGGACAGCGTGGCCTGCCCGGCCGCAGGGCCGTTGGGTGCGGTTGATCCGTCGGGCAAGGCCACCGCTGCCGTGGCGGCTGTGCCTGTGCCTTCGCTGCAACCGCTGGCACTGCTGCTCTTGTCTTTGCTGCTCGCCGCGCTGGGCGCTTGGCGTGTCCGCCGTCAACGCTGACCAAGCACCTTCTGGCCTGCCTTTATTGCCCCATACCTGGCTTGCAACATCATGAAAAAACCAATCAAACCCACTATCGTTCCTTTGCTGGCAGCACTTTTGTCCGCCTCTGCCTGGGCGGCAGACGATGTGGTGATTACGCCCGCGCCTGGCGCTGGCGTCACCATCAACTCCAGTGCCTCAACGCCGGCCATCCAGGTACTGCCCAACCAGCAGGTGCAACTGCCGGGTTTGCCTGCGGCTGCGAGCTACAGCAACACGGTGTGCCGTGATTCCGCAGGTGTTTTGGGGCAGTGCGATGCTTCGGTGTCTGCCGGCACGCCAGGGCCTACCGGCCCGGCTGGCCCTGCCGGTGCAATAGGGCCAGCTGGCCCAGCCGGAGCCATGGGCCCCGCAGGGCCTGCTGGCGTTGCCGGGCCGATAGGGCCAGTGGGTGCTGCTGGTGCTCCCGGGGCTCCTGGTGGTCCAGGTGCCATAGGCCCTCAAGGTGTCCAGGGGGACGCTGGCCCAACTGGCCCTATCGGCCCGGCAGGCCCAGTGGGAATGGTGTTCAAAGGTGTCTGGAGCGGCGCTACGGTTTACCAAATTGGCGATGCAGTTTCTTCCCAAGGCTCCAGCTATATTGCTTTGGTAAACAATCAAAACATCACGCCCGGTACGGACGCTACGGTCTGGTCTGTGTTGGCGGCCAAGGGGGAGAGCGGGTCTGCTACAGACACTTACTTTTCAGCCTCCAACGTTTCCGGGGCAGTAGTAGCCGTAACTTTGGCGGGCACACCTTTGCCGTTTCCTACGGTTAATGCCAATGCAGGTGTTGTAGTTAATGCATCGAATACGGTGGTCACTGTTCCCAGTACGGGTGTTTACCAACTGTCTTATTAGCTCATGACAAACACTGCTTTGTTGATGAGTACACGTGTTGTATTGAATGGTTCGCCACTTAGCACTTCGGTTGTCAGCCCTGTAGTAGCGACTACTCAGTTTGCCTCTCAAGTTATTGTGTCGCTAACCGCTGACGATACTCTCAGTGTGCAAATGTATGGCTTACTTGGAGCAGCTACTCTGACGGGCAGTGCAAACTTCAACCTCGTGAAAATTAAGTAGCGGCACAATGAGCACTTGTGGGGTGGCACGCAGGTGTCGCCCCAACTTTCCAGACAGCTGTTACAACCCCAACCCCAATAGCCTCACATCCTCGCCAAAGTCTGCGCGTGCATCTTGGCGCGTTCTTCCTTGCGTTCGCTGTAGCGGTCTACCAGATAGGGAGCAATGTCGCGGGTCAGCAGGGTGAACTTCATCAGCTCTTCCATCACGTCCACCACGCGGTCGTAGTAGGCCGATGGCTTCATGCGGCCTTCCTCGCTGAACTCTTCGTAGGCCTTGGCGACCGAGCTTTGGTTGGGGATGGTCAATAGCCGCATCCAGCGCCCCAGAATGCGCAGCTGGTTCACGGCGTTGAAAGACTGCGAGCCGCCGCTCACCTGCATGACGGCCAGCGTTTTGCCCTGGGTAGGGCGCACGGCGCCTTCGGACAGCGGAATCCAGTCGATCTGCGACTTCATGATGCCGGTCATCGCGCCGTGGCGCTCGGGCGAGGTCCAGACCATGCCTTCACACCAGCGCACCAGTTCGCGCAGCTCTTTGACCTTGGGGTGGTCGGTGGGCGCGCCGTCGGGCTGGGGCAGGCCGGCGGGGTCAAAAATGCGCACCTCGGCGCCCATGCCTTGCAGCAAGCGGGCGGCTTCTTGGGTGAGCAGCTTGCTGTACGAGCGCTCGCGCAGCGATCCATACAGCATAAGAATGCGCGGCGCATGCGTGGAGGTTTGGGCTGCCACCAGCGCTTGTTGCGTGGGGATGTGGAAGCTGGCAGCGTCGAGGTTGGTGGAGATGGATTCGGCAGACATGGGAGAGAACAGAGTGGAATTTTCAGGGGCGGGCGGCAGGTGGCGAACGCTCGTACCAGCGCTTGGATGGTTTGGCGCGTGCCACCCACCGGCTTAAGCCTTGGGCTGTGGTTATGGGTTTTGATCAGCGCTTGGCGATGCGCTTGCCGTTTGCGTCTACCACCGCTTCGCCATCTTCTTTGGTAAATGCCGCTTGCTGGGGCTTCGGCAGAATGTCCAGCACCGCCTCAGATGGGCGGCACAAGCGCGTGCCTATGGGCGTAACAACGATCGGGCGGTTGATCAAAATCGGGTGTTGCAGCATGAAATCCATCAGCTGGTCGTCCGTCCATTTGGCATCTGCCAGGCCCAGCTCGTCGTACGGGGTTCCCTTTTGCCGCAGTACTTCGCGCACGGGCATGCCCATGGCCTGGATCAGTTGCACCAAGGTGGCACGGTCTGGCGGGGTTTTAAGGTATTCGATAACCGTTGGCGATTCGCCGCTGTTGCGGATCAAGGCCAAGGTGTTGCGCGAGGTTCCGCAGGCCGGGTTGTGGTAAATGGTGATGTTGCTCATAGCACTTGGGTGGTGTTGCCAGTTATCAGAAAACCACGCTCAGCCGTAAGGCCAGCGCCGCCAGCGTAAAAAGCAGCACGGGCAAGGTGAGCACCGCGCCTACGCGCAAGTAGTAGCCCCAGCTGATGCTGGTGCCTTTTTTGGCAAGCACATGTAGCCACAGCAGCGTTGCCAGGCTGCCTATGGGCGTGATCTTGGGGCCCAGGTCGCAGCCAATCACATTGGCGTACACCATGGCTTCTTTGACGGCACCGCTTGCGCTGGATGCGTCTATCGACAGCGCGCCAATAAGCACGGTTGGCATGTTGTTCATCACGGATGAGAGCAGCGCCGACAAGATGCCCGTACCCATGGCAGCGCCCCACACGCCGCCTTCTGCAAAGCGGTTGAGCAGGCTGGCAATGGAGTTGGTGAGCCCGGCGTTGCGCAGGCCGTAGACGACTAGGTACATGCCCAAAGAGAAGATGACAATCTGCCACGGCGCGCCGCGCAGCACTTTTTTAGTACTGATGACATGCCCACGCGCTGCCACGGCCAAGAGCAGCACAGCGCCTGCCGCTGCCACTGCGCTCACGGGCACGCCCATCGGCTCCAGCGCAAAAAAGCCCACCAGCAGCAGCGCCAACACCACCCAGCCAGCGCGGAAAGTGGCCTTGTCTTTGATGGCTGCAGCAGGCGCTTTAAGCTGGCCCAGCTTGTAGGTGGCCGGAATATCGCGCTTGAAGAACAGCAGCAAAACCACCAGGCTGGCCAGCACCGAGGCCATGTTGACGGGCAGCATCACGGAGGCATAGTCGTTAAAGCCGATTTTGAAAAAATCCGCCGACACGATATTCACCAGGTTAGACACTATCAACGGCAAGCTGGCCGTGTCTGCAATAAAGCCCGCCGCCATCACAAAGGCCAGTGTGGTTGCCGCTGAAAAGCCCAGCGCCACCAGCATGGCCATGACGATCGGCGTCAAAATCAGCGCCGCGCCATCGTTGGCAAACAAGGCTGATACCGCTGCGCCCAGCAGCACAATAAAGGCGAACAGCTTGCTGCCGCTGCCGCCGCCCCAGCGGGCAACGTGCAGCGCAGCCCATTCAAAAAAGCCCGCTTCGTCGAGCAGCAAGCTGATGATGATCACCGCCACAAAGGTGGCCGTGGCGTTCCACACAATGTTCCAGACCACCGGTATGTCGGCCAGGTGTACAACGCCCAAGAGCAGCGCCGTTACGGCACCCAGCGAGGCGCTCCAGCCAATCCCCAAGCCGCGTGGTTGCCAGATCACCAGCGTCAGTGTCAGTAAAAAAATCAAAATGGCCGTGAGCATGACCGGTGTGTCCTCAATGCGGGTGTGGGGTGAAACTTGGCTCTGGCCAGCATGCGGCTGGCTGAGTTGCGGCTGAACAAAGCCAGCCCATTCGTCGCCATGCTCAGCAGCAGGGCGTGTTGTCGTTGCCGGGGCAGCAAACGGGCGCGGCCAGCTCGCAGCCAGCGCCGGCGCAGCAGTTCTGTGTCAGGTAGCCCAGCACGCCGTCCATCTGCGCAAAATCGGCGCGGTAGATCAGGTTGCGGCTCATGCGCTCCTGGCTCACCAGGCCGGCGTTCACCAGCTCTTTGAGGTGGAAGGACAGCGCCGTCGCCGCCACACCCAGTTGCTCGGCCAAAACCGAAGGCGTCAGCCCGTCGGCCCCGGCCACCACCAGCGCACGGAACACCCGCAGCCGCACCTGGTGCGCCAAGGCGGCGAGGGATTTGATGATTTGGTCTTCAGACATAGTTCAATGATATTTGAAGTATTGAATATTTGTGCAAACCACGTTGGGCTTGGGGTTGGCTGCCCTAGCTAACGCAAAGTGGTAAGTGGCTGTGTCTTGAAAAAGGGCAGTCCGTGCTTCGCGCTCGCGGGCAAGCACTGCTCGCTGCTCCGGTGCGGGCTTGCCCGTATACAGCAGCATCTGACGCCAACCTGATACCCAAGCTCAAATGCAAGGGTGAACAATTGTCTATAAAACACTAAGACACCTGATTCAAGGGTATTCAAACTCTTGCAGGTTTGCTCGAATTGGTGCAGCTATCGATTCGCACATTGCGATCAATAAATCACAAATTCAACAAAGAACAGGGGTCGACCTATGCAGCAGTCCAATCCGTTGAGCAAACCTCCATCCACTTTGCGGTCCGCGACGCGGCTTCTGCGCAAGCCGGTCTGGCGGGTGCTCTTGCCGACATTGCTTTTGGCTGGCACGGCTATGCAAGCGCAGGCGCAGACAACACCCGCCGCAGGTGTCTGCGTGGTGACGCCAACGGGTACAGGCACAGCAGCGAGCGCGGCGTGGTCGAGCGCCATGAGCCTGGCCTCGGCGCTTGCCGAGCCGAGCTGTACAGAAATCTGGCTCCAACAAGGCACCTACACGCAGCAGGCAGAAGCCAAAGGCTTCATCATTGCGCGAACACTCCAGCTCTATGGCGGGTTTGTTGGCAATGAAACCAGCTTTGCAGCGCGCCCTGCACCGGTGAACAGCAGCACCACCGTACTTGATGGAGAAAACACACGCACGGTGCTCTATATCGACGGCACGACAACGGCAGGTGGCCGCATCACGGGAACCACGGTGCTGGACGGGTTCAGTGTGGTTCGAGGATTGGCGACACAGGCAATGGTGGCTTTCCCCGATCAACTCGCAGGCGGGGGCATGTATTGCAATGGATCGGGTGCCAACCACGAATGCAGTCCCCGTATGAACAATTTGGTGTTTAGCGATAACAGAGCAAATGGTTCAGCTGCACTTGCAGGCGCTTTGTTCAACGAGGCTGGCAACCACGGGACGAGCAGCCCCAGCATCACGAATTCACTTTTTGAGGGTAATTCAGCTGCAGGGGGAGGCGGAGCGGTGGTGAACAGCGCCAATCCATCTGGTAATAGCAGCCCCTCCTTTACCAACGTAACTTTTCTGAATAATTCTGCGGCTTCCGGCTACGGTGGTGCTGTAGTCAACAACGGGGCTTACGGCACCAGTAACGCCAACGTCAGCAATTCCACCTTTTCTGGCAACTCGGCAAAATATGGGGGTGCGGTTACCAATAATTCCTCAACGGGAAACAAGTATTCCGGCAACATTTTTTGGGGAAATACTGCGACTGAGGAAGGTGCAGAGGTTTATAACTTGCGCGGTGGAAGCGCCACGTTCAGCAACAATATTCTGCAAGGCTCGGGCGGTTCTGCAAATTGGTTAGCAGATTTAGGAACGGATGGGGGCGGCAATCTGGACAGTGATCCCAAACTTGGCCCACTGCAAGACAACGGCGGCCCCACGCAAACCATGCTGCCCGGTGTGGGCGGTTCTGCCATTGATGCCTACGCTTGCACGCCACTGACACCTGCGGCCGATCAGCGTGGTGTGGCAAGGCCGCAGAGCGCGCAGTGCGACGCAGGTGCTGTCGAGCTGGGTCTGTACCCGCTGACCGTTAGCCTCACCGGTACAGGCAATGTTCAGCTGGACACCCCGCCCAAGGGGGCCAGCACGGCGCCCGCATGCCCCACCGACAACTGCAGCGCCTTGGCTTATTTTGAAAGCCAGCTTGTCACACTCACCGCCAGCCCGGCAAGCCCTGCCGGTTCGGCCTTTACAGGCTGGAGCGGCGATGCCTGCGCTGGCAGCACTAGCCCTGGCTGCAGCGTAACGGTCAATGCGGCCAAAACCGTTACCGCTACGTTCAGTGCCTTTAGCGTCACCGCGCCCAGCACACTCACCACAACCTACGGTACGGCCTACAACCAAGCGGCTAGTGCCACGGGTGGTGCAGGTACGTTGAGCTTCAGCGCGCCCGCCAGCACACCAGCGGGGTTGAGTGTTGACAGCACAGGCAATATCTCTGCAGCCAACACGCTTGCCGCCGGCACTTACACCATCGACATCACAGCCACCGACAGCAATGGCGCAAGCACACTGCCGGTCTCCGTCAACGTTACGGTCAACCCCGCACCACTCACCATCACAGCGAACAATGCCAGCATGGTGTACGGGCAAGCGCTGCCTGCATTTACGGTGAGCTACAGCGGTTGGGTGAATGGAGATACTGCTGCTTCATTGAACCCGCCTCCTGCTGTCACCACAACCGCAACGGCAGCATCGCCCGTTGGCAGCTACCCCATTACGGCAAATGGTGCACTCAACGCCAATTACACCATCGCCTACGCGCCGGGCACGCTCACCATTGGCCAGGCTGGGCAAACGCTGGCTATCACATCCACAGCGCCTGCCAATGCCAAGGTGGGTGGCAGCTACACGGTCACCACCAGCGGTGGTGGCTCTACCCAGCCGGTGGTGCTGAGCGTGAGCGGCGATGCCTGTTCGCTGGCGGGATCGGTCGTGAGCTTCGATACGGTTGGTACTTGCGTCATCACTGCGAACCAGGCGGGGGACGGCAATTTCACCGCAGCGCAGCCCGTCAGCCAAACGGTGAAGGTTGGGCAAGCGGCATCGGTCATCACCGTCGAATCCTCGCACAACCCATCGCTGCCGGGCCAAGAGGTGACCTTCAGCATTGCTGTGGTGCCCGATTCCACCAAGAGCCTGCAAGCGCAAAGCAGCCAGGCCAAGGCAGCGCCTGTGCCCACGGGTACCGTCACTTTGACCGATGGCGCCACAACGCTCGGCACCGCGCCGCTGGACGGCAGTGGCAAGGCTACGCTGGCGGTTACCTCGTTGACTACACCAGGCGCGCACAACATTGTGGCGAGCTACAGCGGCGATGCGAGCTTTCCCGCAGCTCAAAGTGCCGTCTGGATCCAAACCGTAAACGCTGCGTCCGTATCTGCACCCACGCCTGTGCCCAGCTTGAGCAACCTGGCTCTGGTGCTGCTAAGCGCCATGGCCGCCGGCTTTGGAGGCTTGGCCCTGCGTTTGCGCCGTAAGACCGCACAGGCATAAACGGCCGTCAACCATTGATGCAAGCCACCTTCGGGTGGCTTGGTTGTATATGGGCGGCGCATGTGTTGGTGTTAGCTGTTGGTACTGACGCGCTGGCGCTTACAGGATGGGCTGCTCGGCATGGCTGGGCGTGCCAGGGCGAAGGCTTACGACTTGTCCGCCCAGGGTTTCAGAGGGCCACAAAACGGCCGAGCGCAGTAGGCGTCGGCAGTTGGCGCAGTTCGACCCGTGGGATGAGCGGTTGGGGGTGCGTTATTGAAGGGTGGGCCGCAACCTGGGCGAGCTGGCCCGCCAGTAAGATATCAGCGAGCGCGGCCTGCGCAAGCTGATCAGCCGCGTGCGTGAGCGCAGCGCAGCGGCCAACAAGTCAGCGAATCACGATTTGTTTTGAGGCGGAGGCAGGTAGCCGAGTTCTGTTCTGGGAGCCGGTCTGCAGGCCGGTGATGGGGCGTGAGGTGGCGGAGGTCCGCTGGCGGCCAATACCAGTCCTTCACCAACCCGCTCCTAAAGCAGACCTTGGAGTCCTAACCACTGTATGAACATCCAATAGTACAAATGGTCTATTGCTTGTTTCAATTTGTTCTGTGTGTAATTCGATAACTACCACCGTGGTTCTTCCCATCGCGATGAACCACTTCAGCATTTGCCATGAAGAGGGGTTATCGATGCAGTTCACTACGCACAGCTTGGTTCAAGGGCACGTACCTGGGCGAGCCAGAGCGCTGATGCGCTGGTGTTTGCTTTTTTTCGTGTGGGGAGCGATGTTCCTGGGCCTTGGCGCTCAGGCCCGAAGCTTTCATGCTGCTGCGAGCATGGCGGGTGCGCGGGACTCACACACGGCGACGCTGCTGGCGGACGGTAGGGTGCTGGTCACGGGGGGAGACAACAATGGCGCTCTAGCGACGTCCGAGTTGTATGACCCAGCCAGCAATAGCTGGAGCGCGGGGGGTAATCTGAAGACGGCTCGGATTGCTCACACCGCGACGCTGCTGTCCGATGGCAAGGTGCTGGTCACGGGGGGCGCAACGGCACCGTTGAACTCACGAGCGCGGAAGTGTATGACCCGGCCAGCAACAGCTGGAGCACGGTGGGCAATCTCGCATTAGGTCGTTATGCGCACACTGCGACGCTGCTGTCAGATGGCAAGGTGCTGGTCGCGGGGGGGCGCGGCAGCCAAGTTATCACCAATAGCTCGGAGGTGTATGACCCGGCCACTAAAAGCTGGAGTGCAGCGGGCAAATTGACAATAGCACGGCACTCGCACACTGCAACTCTGCTGCCAGATGGCAAGGTGCTGGTCACGGGGGGGGACCTCGGCGGCCCCAGTTCTGCGAGCGTGGAGGTGTATGACCCGGCCAGCAACAGCTGGAGCACCGCGAGCAGTATGTCAGCGGTTCGGTATGGTCACACGGCGACGCTGCTGGCTGATGGCCGGGTGCTGGTCGCGGGGGGAGTACGTAACTCCGGTTTTCTCGCGAGCGCGGAGCTGTATGACCCGGCCAGCAACAGCTGGAGCGTGTCAGGGGCTATGTCGCGATCTCGCGGCTTGCACACAGCGACGCTGCTACCGGATGGCATGGTGCTGGTCATAGGAGGATATGCTTCCTATCCTTCAAGCGATTGGCCCTTTGCGGAGTTGTTCGACCCAGCTCTTAATGTCTGGAACTGGGGTACTGCGCTAAAAAAACAAGCCTTGCACACTGCAACGCTACTTCCGGGAAGCCAGGTGCTGATCACGGGGGGATGGAATGGCAGCGCTTCTATCGCAAGCGTGGATATATACAAGCACATGTGGATCCAAGCCGACGCTCCTACGGGAGTCTCAGCTCTGGCCGGAGACGGTTCCGTTGCGGTGAGCTGGACCGCATCGGCCAGCGGCAACGGCAGCGACATCACGAGCTATACGGTGTATGCCTATGCGCCTGGTACAACCAGCCCTGTCTTGGGCCAATGCAGCAGTAAGGCAAGCGTTTTCTACCCTTATGATGTTGACACCACCTGTACAGTGGACAACCTCACCAACAACACGCCATATGTGTTCACCGTGGTGGCAAACAACTCAGCAGGCCCAAGTGCCGAATCAGCGCCCAGCGCAGCGGCCACGCCGCTGGCTGGACTCACGCTGCTGGCACCTTTCATCGCCAGGGTCGGCGAAGCGTTCCACTTGCCCTTGCCCGCCAGTGGTGGTACTGGCAACTACAGCTTTGCGCTGCATTCGGGCACATTGCCTGCAGGCTTGAGCCTGATCGGGGCGGCCATCACTGGCACCCCCACGACTGCCACAGCGACTGCGATCAACCTCACAGTTCGTGTGACCGATACAGGCAACAGCAACAGCGCCACCAACACCAGAGATGTGACGTTTTCCATCGCTGTGGCCAAGGGCAGCCAGAATATCCAGTTCACCAGCACCGTCCCCACGGGTGCCAAGGTGGGCAGCAACTACACCATAGCTGCCACCGGTGGCGCATCGGGCAATGCGGTGACCTTTGCGATAGATGCCAGCGCCACTAGCGTGTGCTCCATTGCGGGCAACATGGTGAGCTTCAACGCCAAGGGCAACTGCGTGGTGACAGCCAGCCAGTTGGGCAATGCGAACTACGAGGATGCGCCAGCGCCTACGCCGCAGACTATTGCGGTGGGCAAGATTAGCCAGACCATCCAGTTCACCAGCACCGTCCCCACGGGTGCCAAGGTGGGAGGAAAGTACACCGTCGCTGCCACCGGCGGCGCATCGGGCAATGCGGTGACGTTTGCAATTGACGCCAGCGCCAGCAGCGTGTGCTCCATCGCAGGCAGCGTGGTGAGTTTCAACGCCAAGGGCAACTGTGTGGTCACGGCCAGTCAGTTGGGCAATGCGGATTACGAGGATGCAACAGCGCCTACGCCGCAGACCATCGCCGTAGGCCAGACCGGCACGGGCGTGGTGGTGACTTCCAGCGCCAACCCCTCCAAGCCGGGTGACGAGGTAAGCTTTACCGTTACAGTGACGCCCGACGCCAGCAAATCCGCCCAGCTGCAGACCAAGGCAGCCTCCGTGCCCACGGGCACCATCACCGTGACCGACAACGGCACCCCGCTGGGCACGGCGACCTTGGTGAACGGCAGCGCTACGCTGAAGGTGACAACGCTGACCACGCCAGGAGCGCACACCATCATCGCCAGCTACAGCGGCGACGCCAACAACGCAGCGGCACAAAGTGCAGCATTCACACAAACAGTGTCGGCTGCAGTGGTGCTTGCAGAACCTACGCCGGTGCCATCACTGGGTGCTTTGGCCATCGTGCTGCTGAACCTGGCCGCCGCAGCGTTGGGGGCATTGGGCCTGCGCTGGAGAAGAACCTCGATCCAGGCTTAAGCGCTTGACGCCCCCAATCACCAGGCCACCTTCGGGTGGCTTGGTGGTGTATGGGGTGGCGCAGAGGGTGAATGGCTGTTTTGGCCCGGCGTTAACTGTCGCAACGGGTCGGGAGCTGCAAGCCAACAGGGCTCATACCAGCGCAATCCTGAAAGCAGCTCCACCTGCACAACACAAATCCCGCGTGGTTTGCAACCAGGCGGGATTTTTTCAGGGTGTTGGTATTAGCGGGCTGGCTCAGCGCAAGGGCTGGGCTGCCTGGTGGGCGGCGCGGGTTTGGTCGTTCACCCTGTCGAGCAGCTCGCCCGCATTGGCGGCCATGGTGACGATGGCTTCCGCCAGGCCGCTGCGCAGGTAGTCGCCCAAGACGAGGGCGGTGTCGCTATAGTCCTCGCCGGTTTCTGCCACCAGCACGCGGGCTGCTGCTTCTATGCCGCGCAGGCTGCGGGCCAGGCTGGCGGCTTGGTGGCTTTGGAGGCGCAAGCTGTAGGTAAAACCGGCCACCGTATGGGCGTGGGCGGCGGCGTGCAGGTCAAACGGCTGGGGATCGTCGCGCAGGGTATCGCTCATTGAGCACCTCCCGTTGTCTTTGCGAGGTGGCCAAGCAGGCCGTGCGAGAGGCTGGCGCTGCGGTGAGGGTGGTCCATAGGTTTCATGGTTCCATGCTCCATTGAGAGACTTGGAGCCACCCGCTTGTGTTCTTACGCACAAACGGGTGGACGGGATGTTAAGAACACGTCCAATGCCGTGCGGGCAGCCTCACGGACAGCCCCATCCCGTCCGAAACCGGCGAGCGCAAGCATGGCCTGCGCCCAAGTATTCAGACGTGACAAAGCCTCGCTAACGGGGAGGCTGCACCGCACTGGTTGGGGTGTTCTTACGCACCAGCCCCTGTACGGGGGGCTGGGGGAATTATCGCATGGACCGTCCTACATAAGAGGGGCGAGCGAGGCGCTAGCATCGGGCCACCATATTTACAGGAGCCATGTGCCATGAGCGCCACCGATTCCGCTGCCGCCATCATCTGGAACACCATCGCCAAAGAGCTGTCGGACCTGCCCGATCTGGAGCAGGCCACGCGCGTTGTCTTCAAGTTGGTGCTGGCTGCGCTGTTGGGTGGTTTGCTGGGTTTTGAGCGCGAGGCCAGTGGCAAATCTGCCGGGCTGCGTACCCATATGCTGGTGGCCATGGGCGCGGCCATGTTCATGACGATTGCGCTGTTGCTGGGCGTGACGCCGCAAGAGTCGAGCCGGGTGATTCAGGGCGTGATCGCAGGCGTGGGCTTTCTGGGCGCGGGCGCGATTCTCAAATCGAGCAAAGGTGGTGAGGAAGATGTGAAAGGCCTCACAACGGCGGCCGGCATCTGGTTTACCGCCGCGATTGGCGTAGCCGTGGGCGTGGGCGAGGAGTCGGCCGCCATTTTTTGCACCGTGATTGCGCTGGTGGTGTTGATGGTGGTGCCCTGGCTGACCAAGGAGCGCCCGGCTAAAAAGTAGGGATGCTTGGCGTTTTTGTTTTCGATTCAATCGTTTGCGCTGAGCACGCGGGGGATGCCAGCAGGCAAAAAACTCCAGGATTCGCCTCCACCGAGGAGCAGGCTGCTTCCGCTGCCGGTGCTTGTGGGTGGGCCACTGTGGCCCAGAGTCTGTGGGCATGCACAGCCCCATTGTTTTTACGTTCACCCTGAGCGCATCCGCAGTCAAACGGGGGCTTGAACCGGCTTCTCATAAGGCTGGATGAATTTGCCGTGGTGCACACGTGCCGTTGCTTCAAACAAGTAAACAAGTGTTAGATTGCGGGTGTTTCCTTTCCTGTGAAGGCGGCCGACTTGCTGCTGCAAAAACACCTATGACTTACACCGTTTCTGCCCGGCTGTCAGCCGTGGGTACAGCCGCCGTAGCGGGGCTTTTGGCAGGCGCTGCGCAGGCCCAAACCATCACTACGGCCCCCGTCGCCATGGCAGTGGCTGCTGGCCCGGTGCCGGTCCCTGCCGGGCATGCGCTGACCTGGCTGCTGCTGATGGCCGTGCTGGTGCTGGGCCTGGTGGCCATGTTGCGCTGCATGGGCGTGTCTTTGCACACCTTGCGCAGTGCGGCTTTGGGTGCTGCCATGTTGGCGCTGAGCGCTTCTGCGCTGTGGGGAGACAAGGTGCTGGCGCAGTTGCAGTTGTTACAACTGCAATTTACCCAAGACGGCGGTGAGACGCTGAATGTGCCGGTGCAGGCGCTGCAGACCGCAGGCGTCATCACCGGCTTTGTGCCTGTGGAATTCAGCAACGCAAGCAGCAAGCCCTTGCTGATCAAAAGCATCACCATGCCGACCTGGCAAGCCTGCTTTCCGGCAGGTGCCCCCGCCGTACCGGTGACCACGGCGTCGCCGCCTACAGCGACGCCATGCACGGTGGGTAACCAGGTGGATGTGGGCAAAGCCTGCCAGGTGGATGTAGCCCAGTTGTGTGCCGATGCCATCGCCGCGCTGCAAGGGGCTGGGCCCTCTGTAGTGGTGGCGGATAGCGCCTCTGTGAATGAAGGGCAGACCGTGGCGGGCAACGTATTGAGCAACGACAGCGATGCCGATGGCGCCTTGCTGGTGGCCAGCTATGGGGTGGATGGCGTGCGCTACATGGCGGGCAGTGCTGCCAGTGCGCCAACGCTGGGCAGTTTTAGCTTGCAGGCAGATGGCGCATTTTCTTTTACGGCGGCCAAGCCGTTTCCCGCTGCTGACTTGGTAGTGAACTACCGCACCCATACGGGCGCCGAGGGGCTGTTGACCGTCACGGTCAACCGAACGCCCCATGCCGTGAGTGATAGCGCGCTAACCACGGCTGGCACTGCTGTGTCGATTCCCGTGTTGGTCAATGACAGTGATCCCGATGGAGACACGCTCAGCATCCAATCGCATAGCTCTGGTGCACACGGCAGTGTGGCTGTGGACGGTAGCAGCAAGCTGCTGTATACGCCCACTGCAGGCTATCAGGGCACCGACAGCTTCAGCTACACCATCAGCGATGGCAAGGGCCTGACGGCAACAGCCAGCGTGAACGTGACGATCAACGCCGCCCCAGTGGTGAACACAGCGCCCATCGCTAACGACGATGCGGCTGTTGTGACAGAGAACAGCTCCGTAACCATCGCGGTGCGCGCCAACGACACCGACGCGGAGGGCGACGCGCTGACCGTGATAGGCGTGACACAGGGCGCTAATGGCAGCGTGGTGACCGATGCCGTCTCCGGCAACCCGATCTACACGCCCAATAGCGGCTTCAGCGGCACCGACAGCTTCAGCTACACAATCACCGATGGCAAGGGCCTCACGGCAACAGCCAGCGTGAACGTGACGGTCAACGCCGCCCCGGTGGTGAACACGGCGCCCATTGCCAACGACGATACGGCTGTTGTGACCGAGAACAGCTCGGTAACCATCGCAGTGCGCGCCAACGACACCGACGCGGACGGCGACGCGCTTACCGTAGTAGGCGTGACACAGGGCGCCAATGGCAGCGTGGTGACCGATTCCGTCACCGGCAACCCGATCTACTCGCCCAACAGTGGTTTCAGCGGCACCGACTACTTTAGCTACACCATTGACGACGGCCATGGTGGAACGGCGACGGCTACAGTGACGATCACGGTCAACAATGGCAACGATTCGCCTGTCACCACGAACCTGTCGCTCTATTCGCATACCGCGACGGCCATGAGTGGCGTGGTGAGCGCGACTGACCCAGATGGTGACCAGTTGTCGTATTTGGTCAGCGTGGCACCCAGTCATGGAACGGTGGTCCTCAACGCGGCTACGGGGGCATTCACCTATGTGCCGGAGGCGAATTTCCTGGGGCAGGATAGTTTTGACGTCACCGTGAGTGATGGACATGGTGGGACGGCCATTTCCAAAGTGACATTGGTGATGGGCGGCAATCGGCAGCCGGCACCGGTCGATGACTACCTAGCGACATCGAAGAACACAGCCCTGACCATTCCGTTGGTGACCTTGACGGCCAATGACTCAGATCCGGATGGTGACCAGCTGTTTGTGTCTTCTGCCGTAGGCCCATCGCGTGGTTCTCTGTACTTTATAAGCGGAAATCTGGTTTTCATGCCAGAGGCAGACTTTGTGGGACAGGCCAACTTCACTTATCTTGTGAGCGATGGACAGGGCGGCACAAACTCCGCCATGGTGTACATCATCGTGAACGGCAGCCCTTAGCGCATGTTTACGAATTCCTCACGCCGCGATAGCGGCTTTACGAAGTAGCGCGTTCATTGCTACTGCTGGCGGTGGGTAGTGCAAACATCCTCCATGCGGCTGTGCTTGCGTAGCGAAAAGCTACTGTCCACCAAGGTCGCCCTGACTTCGGAGGCGACGGCAGCTCAATAGGGCGGCGAAGAGATCGTGAACATGCGCTATGAACTCAAGCACCATGGGCGCAATGGGCCGCGCCTTGCGGCGCTGTCAGAGCATTGCCCCAAGGATCTCTGCGTTTTCTTCCGTGCTGGCAAACGCGTCCGGAGCGGCGTAGCCGCCTTCGGGGGGCGAGAGCAGGGGCGCCACGTTCAGCATGGTTTGTGTTGCGGCTTTGGCGCGCAGACCGTACAGGGCACGACATAGCTCTTTGCGTGCTTGCAGGTAGGAGGCCTCATGTTCAGCATTGGGGAAGCTATGGGCAGCCGGCCGCTGCACCAGTTGCCAGGCGTAGGCGGGAACGCCTTCTTGCACCCAAAAATCCAACAGCGCTGCTTCGGGTGTTGGCGAATAGTCCGGGCCGCGGTGGAACATTTGGCGCTGTCCGCTTTCGCCCCAGCAATACCAGGAGAAGGGCGCTGACTCGTCTGTGGGCGAGAAATACAGCACCACGGTCGACTTCATGGCTTGGCCTTGGTAGCGGCAGTGGCAGGAGGCCAGGGCGTAGCAATGGTCGTTGTCGTCTTGGAGGTGGAAGCGCTCTGTGTTCATGGCATTCGTCAGTGTTTGGCCGCGCAATTTGGCAAAGGCATAACCATGCCACAAACCTGCCAGCGTTTTGCAGGCAAAGAAAAACCACCCGCAGGTGGTCATTGCCAGGCGGCACTTGTCACGAGGCGCTTTTGGGCATGTTCTTCATTTGATCGCAAGATTGCTTTTGCCGCTCCGCCGGGGCGGTGGCCCATTGCTTTTTGAAGTCGCCAGCGGCTTGCGCGTAGAGTTTGTCGTATTCGGCGGCGCTGATTTTGAGATCGGCGATGGCGGACGATTTTTGTTTGGCCTTGGCGGCGTCGATCTCGCTGGCGCTCTGGTGTTTGCAGGCCAGCGCCATTTCGTTCAGGCCGGCAGACATTTGCACAATGCCTGCAGCGGTGGCGTTGGGTACATCGGCCGCGTGTGCGGCGCCAAGGGTCAGGGTGAGGGCCAAGGCTGTTGTGAGTTTCATGCATGTATCTCCTTGGGGCGCACTATAAGTGACGGTTCTGGCTGAGCGGTCTGCCGTTTGACATTGGTAGCGCAATTTACGCGGTGCTACGTATGGGCTGCGGTGGCCGCACGCCTGATCGCAGGGTAATGAAAATGGCTGCAATCCACCCACGCTGTACCGCGTTTGCCCCCGAGGGCTTTGCCCTTGGTGTAAGGTTCGCCCCCTTGTTGTTTTGTGAATCGCTTTGGCCATGACGCTGTCTGCACCTTCCCCCGCTGCTATTGATGTTGCTGTTGTCGGCGCTGGCCCGGCCGGCCTGATGGCGGCGCAGCGCCTGGCGCAGCAAGGTTTGCGGGTGACGGTGTTCGACGGCAGCGCCTCGGTGGGACGCAAGTTTTTGCTGGCCGGGCGCGGCGGGCTGAACCTGACGCACTCCGAGCCCATGGCGCCTTTTGTCAGCCGCTATGGCGCGCAGCAGGCCGTGGTGGGCGATTGGCTGCAGAGCTTTGGCGCCCAGCAGGTGCAAGATTGGGCGCACGGCCTGGGCATTGAGACTTTTGTGGGCACCTCGGGCCGCGTTTTTCCCAAAGATTTGAAGGCTGCGCCGCTGCTGCGTGCCTGGCTTGCAGCCATGCGCAGTGACGGCGTTCGCTTTGCCATGCGCCACCGCTGGCTGGGCTGGGCAGAGTCTGGCGCACTGCGCTTTGCCACGCCCGATGGCGAAACCACGCTGCACGCACCGGCCACGGTGCTGGCACTGGGCGGCGGCAGCTGGGCGCGTTTGGGGTCAGACGGCGCCTGGGTGCCGCTGCTGCAGCAAGCGGGCGTGCAGGTGAACGCTTTGCAGCCCAGCAATTGCGGTTTTGTGGTGCGCATGCAGGGTGCCAGCGATGGCTCGGCGGGGGCCGACGGCTGGACGCCGTTTTTTGCCAGCAAGTTTGCGGGCCAGCCTTTCAAATCGGTCGCCATCCGTTTTGACGACGGCAGCGGCCAGATTTTTGAGCGCAAGGGCGAGTTTGTGGCGACGGCGAGCGGCGTGGAGGGCAGTTTGGTGTATGCCGTGTCTGCACCGTTGCGCAACGCTATTGCGCAGCACGGCAGCGCTACTTTCACGGTAGATTTGTTGCCCAACCACAGCGCCGAGCGCGTGCTGGCCGAGGTGCGCCACCCACGCGGTTCGCGCAGCCTGGCCAGCCATTTGAAGGGCCGCTTGGGGTTGGACGGCATCAAGGCCGCGCTGCTGTTTGAGGTGCTGGGCAAAGACGGCATGCACGACGCCGAGCGCCTGGCCGCCACCATCAAAGCCGCGCCCATTACCGTGACCGCCACCAGCCCGCTGGACGAAGCCATCAGCACCGCCGGCGGCGTGGCTTTCTCCGCCTTGACCGAGGGGCTGATGTGCCAAGCACAGCCCGGCGTGTTCTGCGCCGGCGAAATGCTGGATTGGGAAGCGCCTACTGGCGGCTATTTGCTGACAGCCGCTTTCGCCAGCGGTGTGCGCGCTGCGCAGGGTGTAGCGCAATACCTGGCGCAAGACCACGGCGTGGCGGCCTGAGAGCGCAGCCAATATCAGGCCGCGCCCACTTCCGGGTAGGCCGATATTGCTGCCGCGCCGCCCGTGTGCAAAAACACAATATTGCGCAGGCCGGCAAAGCGCCCGGTTTGCAAAGCTTGCAGCAAGCCGGCAAAGCCTTTGCCGGTGTAGACCGGGTCCAGCACCAAGCCTTCTTGGCGGGCGGCCAGCAGTACAGCGGCTTCGGTAGCCGCGTTGGGTATGCCGTAATGCGGGCCGCGCAGGCTGTCGTCCACCTCTATGCTGGCATGGCTAGCGGTGCTTGCTGGTAAGCCCAAGATCTGCGCCGCCTCGGCCAGCGCGTTGTGCACGCGGGTTCGCACAATATCGGCCGTTGGCCCCACGCTGATGCCCAGCAATTGGCCTTGCCAGCCCGCCAGCTGAGCGCCCAATACCAAACTGGCCTGTGTGCCGCCGCTGCCGCTGGCGAGCACAATCGCATCGAGCGGTTCGCCCAGCGTTTGCATTTGCGCTTGCAGCTCGGCAAACGCGCTGGCATAGCCCAGCGAGCCCATGCCGTTGGAGCCGCCCATCGGTATGACATATGGCTTTGCGCCTTGGCGGCGCAGATCACTAGCCAGTTGCTCGCAAGCTGCGGCTGCGTCTTGCGTGCCATCCAGCTCTTGCACTTGCGCGCCCAGAATGCGGCACAACTGGGTGTTGCCAACGCGGGTGTAGTGGGCGCTGCGCTCGGGCACCGAATCGGTCAACACCAGGTGGCAAGCCAGGCCGGCCGATGCCGCAGCAGCCGCCACTTGGCGGGCGTGGTTGGATTGCAGCGCGCCAGTGCTGATGAGCGTGTCGCAGCCATGGGCCAGCGCGTCGCCCAGCAAATATTCGAGCTTGCGGGTTTTGTTACCACCGGTGGCGAGGCCGGTGCAGTCGTCGCGCTTGGCCCAGATGGCCGGGCCACCCAGTTGCCGGGAAATCCGGCGCAGCGGCTGCAAAGGCGTGGGCAAAAAGCCCAGCGCGCTACGGGGCAGGGCGGCGAGACGGGTGAGTGCGGCAGCGTGGTGGGTAGTGGCAGACATGGAGAGCAGGCTCGCGGATAGCAGAAGTGAGCGAGCGTAGCACTGCCGTTGCGGGGCGGCACCAAATGGTGGTGCGGTCAGGCTGCGTTAGACGGCAGCCGCCAGCCCGTTCTTGAAGTGCAGTTTGACGCAAGCCTGCGCTGCCTCGGCTTTGCGGGCGGCCAGGGCGGCCATCAGGTCGCGGTGCTCTTGCAGCGATTCTTCGACCCGGCCCGATTTGAAGAGCGAGTTGTGGCGGTTGAGCTTCATCACCTTGCGCAGGTCGGCCACCATTTGGCTAAGCCATTTGTTGTTGAGCATTTCCAGCACGCGCATGTGAAAGCGCTCGTTGGCGCTGAAGAATTCGTCTCGGTCGGCTACGGCGGCTTCCAGTGCGTCGTGCAGGGCTTGCAGCTCGGTAATTTGCTCATCAGTGGCGGCGCGGGCCAGCTCTGAGGCGGCGTCGCTTTCGAGCAGGGCGAGCAGGTGGTAGACCTGCAGCAGATCGGTTTGCGAGACTTCGGTGACGTAGGCGCCGCGGCGCAGCTTCATGGTCACCAGGCCTTCGGTGGCCAGTACTTTGAGCGCTTCGCGCAGGGGCGTGCGGCTAATGCCGAATTCTTCGGCAATCTTGAGTTCGTCTATCCAGCTGCCGGGCTTGAGCTGGTGCGCAAATATGCGTTGCCGCAGCAGTTCGGCAACTTCTTCGTACAGGGCGCGCGGGGCGAGGGTGGCTTTGTTCATGTTTGGCCCATATTGTACAAAAAAAGTCTGAAATTCAAAATTTTGCATTCATAATTATGAATAATATGTGCACTTGCAACATGGCCTGAGATAGGTCAACATGCGTTTCATTACGATACCGAGCTTGAGACATGACTGATTCTGCAAAGCAAAACACCGCTTCCGAGTTTCCGCAGGCCGATCTGGCCGCCTGGCAGAAAGCCGCTGCCAAGTCTGCCCCCGGTGGCGATGTGGGCGCGCTGGACTGGGTGACGCCCGACGGAATCACCGTCAAGCCGCTGTACACGGCAGCGGATACGGCCGATTTGCCGTTTGCCGATACCTTGCCCGGTTTTGCGCCGTATCTGCGCGGCCCACAGGCCACGATGTACGCCGTGCGCCCCTGGACGATCCGCCAGTACGCAGGTTTTTCTACGGCTGAAGAGTCGAACGCTTTCTACCGCAAGGCGCTGGCCGCCGGCGGCCAAGGCGTTTCGGTGGCTTTTGACCTGGCCACGCACCGCGGCTACGACAGCGACCATCCCCGCGTGACGGGCGACGTGGGTAAGGCCGGCGTGGCGATTGATTCGGTTGAAGACATGAAGATTTTGTTCAACGAGATTCCGTTGGACAAGGTGTCGGTCTCGATGACGATGAACGGCGCCGTGTTGCCCGTGCTGGCCGGCTACGTGGTGGCGGCCGAGGAGCAGGGCGTCTCGCAAGACCAGCTCTCGGGAACCATTCAGAACGACATTCTGAAAGAGTTCATGGTGCGCAACACCTACATCTATCCGCCCAAGCCGTCGATGAAGATCATTGGCGACATCATCGAGTACACGAGCCAGAACATGCCCAAGTTCAACTCGATCTCGATCAGCGGCTACCACATGCAAGAGGCCGGCGCCAACCAGGCGCTGGAGCTGGCTTTCACGCTGGCCGACGGCAAGGAGTACGTGAAGACCGCCATCGCCAAGGGCATGGACGTGGATGCGTTTGCCGGCCGCCTGTCGTTCTTCTGGGCCGTGGGCATGAACTTCTACCTGGAGATCGCCAAGATGCGTGCCGCCCGCCTGCTGTGGTGCCGCATCATGAAGGGTTTTGACGCCAAGAACCCCAAGAGCCTGATGCTGCGCACGCACAGCCAGACCAGCGGCTGGAGCCTGACCGAGCAAGACCCGTACAACAACGTGGTGCGCACCACCATCGAGGCCATGGCAGCCGTGTTCGGCGGCACGCAAAGCCTGCACACCAACGCGCTCGATGAAGCGATTGCACTGCCTACCGAGTTCAGCGCCCGCATTGCGCGCAACACGCAGCTGATCATTCAGGAAGAGACGCACATCACCAACGTGATCGACCCATGGGCCGGCAGCTACCTGATGGAAAAGCTCACCCAGGACATGGCCGACGCGGCTTGGAAGATCATCGAAGAGGTCGACGCCATGGGCGGCATGACCCAGGCCGTGGACAGCGGCTGGGCCAAGCTCAAGATCGAGGCTGCCGCCGCTGAGAAACAGGCGCGCATTGATTCGGGCAAGGAAGTGATCGTTGGCGTGAACAAGTACAAGCTCGCCAAGGAAGACCCGGTCGATATCCTCGAAGTGGACAACGTGAAGGTGCGCGACAGCCAGATTGCGCGCCTCAACAGCATCAAGGCCAGCCGCGATGCCAAGGCCGTGGCGCAAGCGCTGCAAGCTTTGAGCGACGCGGCCGAATCCGGCCAGGGCAACCTGCTGGATCTGGCTATCAAGGCCGTGCGCCTGCGCGCCACGGTGGGTGAAGTCTCCGACGCGCTGGAAAAGGCCTTTGGCCGCCACCGCGCCGATACGCAAAAGGTGACCGGTGTGTACGCTGCCGCTTACGACTCGGCCGAAGGCTGGGACAAGCTCAAGGAAGAGATCGCTGCTTTCGCCGACACCGAAGGCCGCCGCCCCCGCGTGATGATCGCCAAGCTCGGCCAGGACGGCCACGACCGTGGCGCCAAGGTGGTGGCGACCGCCTTTGCTGACCTGGGTTACGACGTGGACATGGGCCCGCTGTTCCAGACGCCCGAAGAGTGCGCCCGCCAGGCGATTGAGAACGACGTGCACGCGGTGGGCGTTTCCACGCTGGCCGCCGGCCACAAGACCTTGGTGCCCGCCATTATTGCCGAGCTCAAGAAGCAGGGCGCAGACGACATCATCGTCTTCGTCGGCGGCGTGGTCCCCGCGCAAGATTACGACTACCTGTACAGCGCCGGCGTGAAGGGCGTGTACGGCCCAGGTACCCCGATCCCGGCCAGCGCCAAAGATGTGCTGGAGCAGATCAAGAAGGCGGTAGCAGCTTAATCGGTATGAGCAAACCCGACAAGCAGCGGCCTTTTGGGCAAGACTACTTGCTGGCGTTTGTCATGATGTTTCTAGAGCCGGTACTTGGAATTGCGTGGCTGTATGGGCTTTACCGCGTATTTATCTTGCCCACTTGGCTGCAGGTCTTGCTAGGTTTGGGTATTTGGGCAGCAGCAGGCTACGGCATTTACCGACTGCATCAAAAGATGAAAAAGGGTCTGGAAAAAGAATGAACCTCTCCCTCGCTCCCGTCTCCGCAGTCGATTTCGAAGCGCTGTTTGACCTGCGCATTGCCGCCATGCGCGAGAGTCTGGAGCGATTGGGCATTTTCAACCTGGACCACGCCCGCAAGCGCTTCCAAGGCCAGTTTGACCCGCAGTACATGCAGCACATTTGCGTGGATGCGGGTGATGGCCAAGGCCCGCAGCGTGCCGGTTTGCTGACGGTGGTGCCGTACCACGACGGCCGCACCAAGCTGCAGCACCTGTACCTGCTGCCTGCGTATCAGAACCGCAAGATTGGCGACTGGGCCATGCAGCAGCTGCAAAAACAGGCGCGGCGCGAAGGCAAAACCGTGTGGCTGGAAGTGCTCAATAAGAGCGATGCCATCCGTTTTTACGAGCGCCATGGTTTTGTGCAGACCGGTGGCGATGCCATCGATTTGATTTACGAATGGGCGCCAGCCTGAGCGGCTGGCAGCGACAGGAAAGTGAGAAAAATGCAGGAGACCAGCGCGCAGCGCTACGCAGCCAAGAAAGCGGCACAGGCATGAGTGCAGAGATTGCCGAGCGCGTAGCCGCCATCACGCAAAGCAGCCAGCCGGCGCAGCAGCGCCGCGCCATGGCCAAGGCGATTACTTTGCTGGAATCAACCCGCAACGACCACCGGGCGCAGGGCGACGAGCTGCTGACGGCGCTGCTGCCGCATACCGGCCGCTCGTTCCGCCTGGGCATCAGCGGCGTGCCGGGCGTGGGCAAATCCACCTTTATCGAAACGTTGGGCCTGTTCCTGATTGGCAAAGGCTTGCGCGTGGCGGTGCTGGCGATTGACCCTTCGTCCACCGTCTCGGGCGGCTCGATTTTGGGCGACAAAACACGCATGGAGCAGTTGTCGATGCGGCCCGAGGCGTATATCCGCCCCAGCCCTTCGAGCGGCACCCTGGGCGGCGTGGCCGAGAAAACCCGCGAAGCCATGCTGGTGTGCGAGGCCGCCGGTTACGACGTGGTGATTGTCGAGACCGTGGGCGTGGGCCAGAGCGAGATTGCCGTGCACGGCATGAGCGATATGTTCTGCGTGCTGCAATTGCCCAATGCGGGCGACGATTTGCAGGCCATCAAAAAAGGCGTGATGGAGTTGGCCGACCTGGTGGTGATCAACAAGGCCGATATCGACCCCAACGCCGCCACCCGCGCACAAGCACAAATTACGTCCAGCCTGCGCCTCTTGGGCATGCACGGCAACCCCGATCACGCCAACAGCGGTGCGCTGTGGCAGCCGCGTGTGGTGCAGATCAGTGCCTTGCTGGGCCAGGGCGTGGAAGGTTTTTGGGAAGCCGTCAGCAGCTACCGCGAGCTGCAGACCGCCAATGGCCGCCTGGCCTTGCGCCGCGAAAAGCAGGCCCTGGCCTGGATGTGGGAGCGCATTGACCATGGCCTGAAACTGGCTTTCCGCGCCCACCCGGCGGTGCGCGATATGCTGCCGCAGGTGCAGCGCGAGGTAGCCGATGGGCGCTTGGCGGCATCCACCGCCGCCAGAAATTTGTTGGCTGCGCAGGCCGGGCCCGCCGGGCTTGCGCCAGCCGACGCGATCAAGAGTAAACCGGAAGGCCCAGGGCGCTGAGCCCGGGCCGGACACAGAGACAACCAGCTAGCTTCAGAGGACAGCACATGCAAGACGATATCTTGGTACAACTGGAGAAAAAGCGCGAACTCGCCCGCCTGGGCGGAGGCCAGAAGCGCATCGATGCCCAGCACAAAAAGGGCAAGCTCACCGCGCGCGAGCGCATCGAGCTGCTGCTGGACGACGGCACTTTTGAAGAGTGGGACATGTTCGTCGAGCACCGTTGCACCGACTTCGGCATGGAAAACACCAAGATCCCCGGCGACGGCGTGGTCACCGGCTACGGCATGATCAATGGCCGCCTGGTGTTTGTGTTCAGCCAGGATTTCACGGTGTTCGGCGGCGCGCTGTCCGAAACCCATGCCGAGAAGATCTGCAAGGTGATGGACCAGGCCATGAAGGTGGGTGCACCGGTGATCGGCCTCAACGATTCGGGCGGCGCCCGCATTCAGGAAGGCGTGGCCTCGCTCGGCGGCTATGCCGACGTGTTCCAGAAGAACGTGCTGGCCTCGGGCGTGGTGCCGCAGATCTCGATGATCATGGGCCCTTGCGCGGGTGGTGCGGTGTATTCGCCGGCCATGACCGACTTTATCTTCATGGTCAAGGACAGCTCGTACATGTTCGTGACCGGCCCCGAAGTGGTCAAGACCGTGACGCACGAAGAAGTGACGGCCGAAGAGCTGGGCGGCGCTATCACCCACACCAGCAAGAGCGGCGTGGCCGACATGGCGTTTGACAACGACGTGGAAGCACTGATGATGCTGCGCCGTCTGTACAACTACCTGCCGCTGAACAACCGCGAAAAAGCCCCTGTGCGCGAAACCACCGATCCGGTGGGCCGCGCCGACTTGTCGCTCGACACCCTGGTGCCCGAGAACCCGAACAAGCCCTACGACATGCGCGAGCTGATCGTCAAGACCGTGGACGACGGCGATTTCTTCGAGCTGCAGCCCGATTACGCGAAGAACATCTTGATCGGCTTTGCCCGCATGGCCGGCCAGACCGTGGGCATTGTGGCCAACCAGCCGCTGGTGCTGGCAGGCTGCCTGGATATCAAGTCGTCCATCAAGGCAGCGCGTTTTGTGCGCTTCTGCGATGCCTTCAACATCCCCGTGGTGACCTTTGTGGACGTGCCCGGCTTCATGCCCGGTACCAGCCAGGAGTACGGCGGCATCATCAAGCACGGCGCCAAGCTGCTGTACGCCTACGCCGAGTGCACCGTGCCGAAGATCACCGTCATTACCCGCAAGGCCTACGGCGGCGCGTACGACGTGATGGCTTCCAAGCACTTGCGCGGCGACGTGAACCTGGCTTGGCCGCACGCAGAAATTGCGGTGATGGGTGCCAAGGGCGCGGTGGAGATCATCTTCCGCGAAGACAAGAACGACCCGGTGAAGCTCGCCGCCCGCGAGGCCGAGTACAAAGAGCGCTTTGCCAACCCGTTTGTGGCCGGCGCCCGTGGCTTTATCGACGACGTGATCCAGCCGCACGAAACGCGCAAGCGCATCTGCCGCAGCCTGGAAATGCTCAAGAACAAGCAGCTGGAAAATCCGTGGCGCAAGCACGGCAATATTCCGCTGTAAGCCACAGATAGCAGGCACCGGCATGCGCACTTCCATGGTTTCTGTTGCAACAGCTGCGGTTCTGGCTTGGGGCCAGAGCGGCAGCTATGCGCAGGCGCTAAGCACGGCGGCTGTACCCGCCCCGGCCTTGCCAGAAATGGCATCGAAGGGCGTGCAGTGCCAGCTGGTGGAAGAGGCCTTGTTCGCTTTGGTGCAGATTGGCTCCAACGACGGCCCGGATTCGCTGGCAGTGCAAAGCCTGCAGCAAGCCCGCGCAGAGATGCAGCCCGAGGCCTTGCGCTTGTACCAAACGCTGGCGCAAAGTTTTCGTGGCAGCGATGCCTACGACAATGGCGCCGAGGCATATGCGGCAGCAGTCGGCATGTATGTAGACCGTGCTTTGCGCGCTTGCGCACAAGCCTGGTTTCCGCAGGCCGATGCGCAGCGGGTGAACGCCTGCGTCAACGCCAATTTGGCGGGCGCTGCAGCCAGCCAAGGCAAGCGGCGCGATGGGTCGGTGGCGAAAGCCCTGCAATCGGCACAGAAAGCAGCCCCGGTGGGCGAGGAGCTGGCGCAGAAAGTGGTGGAGTATTTTTACCGCTATCCCGCCAGCGCTTACGAGCAGCAGGGCGCTACCCGCATCAGCGGCGGCGCCAAAGAGCAATGCTTGAACGGCCAATGGCCAGTGACGGTGGTAGCTCCAGCCTCAGCACCTGCAACGCCTGTATCGCCGGTAATGCCAGTGCATTCCAGTCAGTAACCCCTAAACCCAGAAAAGCCACCATGCCACATTGCCAGCGCCTCCGCCAAGCACACAGCCGCCGTATGGCGCCTGTGTTGCTGGCCTGCGCGCTGCTGGCGGGCGGCTTGCCTGTTGGGGCGCAGCCGCGTGCCAGCCAGGTTTTGGCAGGCAACAATGTGCTGCTGGATCTAGGCCCGCTGGCTGATGCGGAAGGGCGCGGCGGCCGTTTGTGGGTAGAGGCCAGTGCGCAGGGCGAGCAACCCGCCAACATTTGCAAGCCCAAGGCTTTGCATGTGCTGGTGGATGTACACACGCCGCTGGGCATGGAATCGGTAGCACGCCAATGGCTGCAAGCCGCGCATCACCAGTGGCAGCGGGCTTGCCCGGGCAATGCGGCGCGGGCCGTGGGCCTGGTGCGCTTGGCGCTGTACGCCGGCTTTGAGCTGGTGCCCGATGCCGATGGCAACTTGCCACAGGCCACGGTGCGAGCCACGGCTTCGCTGCAAGGGCAGGAGCTGCTGTTCCAGCAGTACAGCAACAACGCCGCCGCTTTGCAGCGCCAAAAGGCCAGCGAGCCCGAGCAGCGCAAAGAGTACAGCGCCAACGCCCACCGCCTGCAGGCGCTGCAGCGCAAGTACGAGGCGCGCCGCGTGGTTGATCTGCAAACGCTGGACAAAGGCCTCACGCGCTGGCAAGGCCAGGTGGTACTGGTAGGCGTGCGGCCAGAGCGGGTGTTGTCGCGCAAAGCGGCCACCGTGCGGGCTGCGCACCGTGAAGGCTGGGACGTGACCGAGGCATTGGCCGAGGGCAACGAGATTGCCAAATGGGGCAAGGAAAGCCGCATGCTGGCAGCCAAGGTACATGGCCGCTCGATCGACGTGCGCACGCAAGACCGCGTGGTGCTGCAGGTGCTGGGCAGCCAAGCCTGCGCCGAACCCGATTGTGAAGACTATCTGCTCCTGCCCGGAGGGCAATGGGCACATGACAAGGCGCTGCCCTGAAGCAGGGCGGCAAAGATTGGTTGAAAAATTTATTTGAGAGACGGAAGCACTATGTTCACTAAGATCTTGATCGCTAACCGGGGTGAAATCGCGTGCCGCGTGATCGCCACCGCCCGCAAGATGGGCATCCAGACGGTCGCCGTGTACTCGGACGCCGACAAGGACGCCCGCCATGTGAAACTGGCTGACGAGGCCGTGCACATTGGTGCTGCGCCCAGCCGCGAATCCTATCTGGTGGCAGACCGCATCATCGCTGCCTGCAAGCAGACCGGCGCGCAAGCCGTGCACCCCGGTTACGGCTTTTTGAGCGAGAACGAAGCCTTCGCCAAGCGTTGCGAAGACGAAGGCATTGCCTTCATCGGCCCCAAGGCGCATTCGATTGCCGCCATGGGCGACAAGATTGCCTCCAAAAAGCTGGCGGGCGAGGCCAAGGTCAACACCATCCCCGGCTACAACGACGCTATTGAGAACGCAGAAAAAGCGGTCGGCATTGCCCAAGGCATTGGCTACCCGGTGATGATCAAGGCATCGGCCGGCGGCGGCGGCAAGGGCTTGCGTGTGGCCTACAACGACAAGGAAGCGCTGGAAGGCTTTACCGCCTGCCAGAACGAAGCGCGCAACAGCTTTGGCGACGACCGCATCTTCATCGAGAAGTTTGTGCAAGAGCCGCGCCACATTGAAATCCAGATTCTGGGCGACAGCCACGGCAACGTGGTGTACCTGAACGAGCGCGAGTGCTCGATCCAGCGCCGCCACCAGAAGGTGATTGAAGAGGCGCCTTCGCCCTTCATCAGCGACTCCACGCGCAAAGCCATGGGCGAGCAGGCCGTGGCTCTGGCCAAGGCCGTGCAATACCAAAGCGCCGGCACGGTGGAGTTTGTGGTGGGCAAGGACCAGGATTTCTACTTCCTGGAAATGAACACCCGCCTGCAGGTGGAACACCCGGTGACCGAGTGCATCACCGGCCTCGATCTGGTCGAGCAGATGATCCGCGTGGCCGCTGGCGAAAAGCTGTCGTTCACGCAAGCCGATGTCAAGCGCGAGGGCTGGGCGATCGAGTGCCGCATCAACGCGGAAGACCCATTCCGTAACTTCCTGCCATCGACCGGCCGCCTGGTGCGCTTCCAGCCCCCTGAGCAAACCATGTGGCAAGCCGACACCGAGCACCTGCACGGCGTGCGCGTGGACACCGGCGTGTTTGAGGGCGGCGAGATCCCGATGTTCTACGACTCGATGATCGCCAAGCTCATCGTGCACGGCAAGGACCGCGAGGAAGCCATCGCCAAGATGCGCGAAGCGCTCAACGGCTTTGCCATCCGCGGCATCAGCTCGAACATTCCTTTCCAGGCTGCGCTGCTGGCTCACCCCAAGTTTGTCTCGGGCCAGTTCAACACCGGCTTCATCGCCGAGCACTACAGCCACGGCTTCCATGCCGAAGATGTGCCGCACGCCGACCCTGAGTTTCTGGTGGCGCTGGCCATGTTCCGCAACCGCCGCTACCGCGCGCGTGCATCCACCATCAGCGGCCAAATGCAAGGCCACCAGCTGCAAGTGGGCCACAGCTACACCGCCGTGGTGCTGGGTGCCGAAGGCCAGCACCAGTACGTGAGCGGCGAGGTGACCGATTTTGACGCGCAAGCCCGCGTGTGCAAGGTCGTCATCAACGGCAAAACCTACGAGCTGCGCAGCAACTCCGACATCCGCGATCTGGTGGTGCGCGGCACCTGCGACGGCAAGCCCTTCGTCTGCCAGATCGAGCGCGGCACGCCCAAGAACCCGCTGGCGCTGCGCGTGATCCACAACGGCACGCAGATGGACGTGCTGGTGCTCTCCAACCTGGGCGCCGACCTGTACAAGCTGATGCCTTACAAGGCACCGCCCGACATGTCGAAGTTCCTGCTCTCGCCCATGCCCGGCCTGCTGGTGGACGTGGCCGTGCAGCCCGGCCAGAAGGTACAAGCCGGCGAAAAGCTGGCCGTGATCGAAGCCATGAAGATGGAAAACATCCTCTTCGCCAGCCAAGACGGCGTGGTCGGCAAGATCAGCGCCGGCAAGGGCGACTCGCTGGCTGTGGACGACATCATTCTGGAATTCGAATGATCTGACATCGATCTGTTCAGCTGGCGCTGAACCTGCACAAATCACCCGCTGCTAACACCAGCGGGTGTTTTGTTTTTGGTGCAGACATGCGCTTTGGAGCGACTTGTATCAAGCTTTGCGCTGGATGCTTGTTTGCCATTGGCGTTCAACGCAAACTAGTCCACGCCTCTGGCAACAAGATTTGCGTAAAGACATGGAAAGGTGGGTGGCATATGCAGGCACCCGTTATATGTCTTATGGATAGCAAAATCGTACATTGGCAGGAGGCTACTGAAACGATGCCCCTGTAATGGCCTCATGCTGAAACATCAAACACACGGCGCCGTTCTTGAGCGAGGTGTCGATCTGTTTGCCAACCCTGCGTTGGAGCATCTGAAAGCGGCAAAAGACGCCGGGACATCAACACAAATCGCTGTAGTTGGCCTTGATGCAGGCCGGCCTTAGGCGTTAACTGTTCTTATTTCGTAGGTCATTCACAGCTTCGTGCCTCTGAAGCGCTCATTGTCAAGCCTTCGAAATATAACAAACTCTTTTTTTGGGGATATTTTAGAAAAATAATTGCGATGTGTTAATTTGGATGATTTGGATAGGGTTTACGTTAACCTATTTTCATCTTCTGGCCCGCACTATGAGATTTACCGATCCCGGTAATTTTTTAGTGAGGATGTATGAAAAATTTAGCATTTGCGATTTTTGCTTTAAGCGTTAATGCGGTATATGCCGAAGAGGGGTTATATACTAGTCGTAGTGAGGCTATGAAGGGTGCTGGACTTGAAGCAATGATGGAGGAGAAAAATGTTTTACTTTTAAAAAATGCACAAGCTGAATACGAAACATACAAGAATAAACTAGGCGATGATTTTGGAGGTATGTGGATAGATTATGATGATGGAGGGAATCCTACGATTCATATAGGTGTTGTGGATTACGAAGCTATCAATAAAGTCAAGGCGGGTGTGGTTTATGGGGTTCCGACGAAAGTTGAATATTCTCTCGATGTTTTAAATGCCACTAAGGAGTTAATAGCGAATAGCTACTACTTGGATCGCATGGGGGATTCTAAAGAGTACTCTTATTTGCTGTCTACTTATGTTGATATTCCTGGTAATAAAGTGATTGTGACATCCAGGGCTGATGATTTTGATAAATTAAAAAAATGGCTCAAATCAAAGGATATTAATTTGGAGATGATGGGCTTTGTGGAGCAAGATGGGCCAGTTAGTCTGCATGCGAGATTGGTTGGTGGTGATGCGATTTTTTCAGGTCAGGCAAATAATCTTATGGGGTGCACTTCTGGTTTTAATGTAACAATAGATGGATATATTACCGGTGCAATGACTGCTGGTCATTGTGCATTGGGTGGTCAGGGTGTCTATTTCAATCGCGCTGGAAATCCAGCGACAGGCATCGTTCAGGGTCCATATATTGGGGCATATCTAGCCAACGAGTATAATAGTGGAGTTGATGCAGTACTTTTTGGCAATGAAAACAATGAGCATGAGTTGCCCAATGCAATACATACTACAACATCTTACTCTGAAGTTCCTGTCAGAGCTGTGCAGTCGGTTGAGTCATTGATAATGGGAGCACCTATTTGTCGTCATGGTGCTGTGACATTGTGGAAGTGCGGGAGATTAACTGCGTATAGCTCGAGTGAATTTACTGGATTTTATAGGCCAATGAATTATGCTCTAGCTTCTTTTTGTGGAGCGCGTGGCGATTCTGGAGGTCCGGTGGTAACTGATGCATTTCCAAATATGAATGCTATAGGTATTTATGGAGGAGCTAAAAGGTCTAATCAAACAAATACTTGTGGGGCAAGTGTAGGCGGAGGAGAGACTATTTCCTCAATATTTACGCCTGTAAGTTGGTATTTGGCAAGATACCCCAATGTTAGGATAAAAACAAGTCAACCTTAAATATTTGAATGGCAGGTATTTTAATGCCTGCTAGTTTAAATTATGAGATATCTTATACTTACTATATTTTTTTGTTTGACATCTATTGTGAATGCTGAATCAAAAAATTGTGCGCTCAGCACCAATCAGGAGTTGATGGAATTTTTCCAAAAAAATATGTTTATGATTCAAGCATCTGCTGGCGATGGATATGCAGGCTCGTGGTTGGATTATGACAAAAACAAGGATGTGGTCTTTGTTCTGGCATTGGTAAAGCCTGCGCAGTTGGATGAAAATTTTTATTGCCGATCAAGAATGCGGGTGGTGTATGTGAATAACACTTATGCTTATCTGGAAGAGGTCAATAAAAAAGTGGTTGAGGCTGTATCCAGTCGGGAAGTTTCAGGTGTTTATGGGGTGAATATTGATGTGCAGTCAAACTCTGTATTCGTCTATGCCAGGGCGGATAAATTTCAAGAGGTCAACGCATGGCTGAAAAAAGAGCATATGGACAATGGGGTTGTCAGACTCTTCCCACAAGATGCTCCTACTACGTTTGGCGGGCATTGGAGTGAAATGCTCAGCCAATGATTGAACAGGCTTTCTTCAGCTATTTCCCGATTATCTTGAGCACAACGCCGCTAGCTGGCGCATTACCCGGTACGTGTGAGCAGTAGGTTCGCCAAGCTTTGCCTTGGCCTGGTTTGCCTGGGCAAGCCCAGCCGAGCCGATAGAATGCAGCCCGTGCACACCAGCCTTCACTTTCAGCAACACCCGACCCGCAACGGGCAGGGCTGTGAGGCTGCACGTTTTTACAGCTTTGGCTTGCAGCGCATGGCGCGCGACGGCATGAGCCGGCAATCGGGGCGCACGCGCCTGACTCCGCCTTGAGATAAGCCTGCTGGCAGCAGCAGCGTTGCCTGTCAGCTTTTTACGCAACTCCCTTGCTCCCATCCACTCGCCAGCGCTTTGCGTTGGCTAGCGGCGTTGGTGCTTTTCTCTGGTTTTCTCCAGGCTTCGCTGGTGCCCGCAGACGCGGCTGCGCGGCGAGGCCCTTGTTTGCATGTCTCTTCGTTCTTATTTCTCTCGCGCAGAATGGGCGCCCAGTGTTCCGCGTGAGCTGATGGCCGGTGCCGTGGCCACTTTTGCGCTGATTCCGGAAGTGATCGCCTTTTCTTTTGTGGCTGGCGTGGATCCGGCAGTGGGGCTGTTTGCATCGTTTGTCATCAGCCTGGTCATTGCCTTTGCGGGCGCTCGGCCCGCCATGGTGTCGGCCGCCGCCGGCTCGGTGGCATTGGTGGCCGCACCGCTGGTGCAAGCGCATGGCTTGCAATACCTGCTGGCGGCCGGCGTGTTGGCAGGCCTGATGCAGATGCTGTTTGGATGGCTCAAGCTGGGCGTGTTGATGCGCTTTGTCTCGGGCTCGGTGCGCACGGGCTTTGTCAATGCCTTGGCAATCTTGATCTTCTCGGCGCAGATGCCGCACTTGCTGGGCGCCAACTTGGCCACTTGGGCCATGTGTGTCTTGGGCTTGGTGATCATCTACGGCCTGCCTCGCATCAGCAGTGCCGTGCCTTCGCCCTTGGTTTGCATTGTGGTGTTGACGCTGTTGGCGCAATGGCTGGGTTTGCCGCTCAAGACCGTGGCCGATCTGGGCGCGCTGCCGCAAGGCTTGCCCGGTTTTGGGCTGCCGGCCGTACCTTTGAACTGGGAGACGCTGCAGCTGATCGCTTTGCCCGCCTTGGCGATTGCGATGGTGGGTCTGCTGGAATCGATGATGACGGCCAGCGTGGTCGACGAGTTGACCGACACGCCCAGCAACAAGAACCGCGAATGCAGCGGCTTGGGCATGGCCAATGTGGCCGCCAGTTTTTTTGGCGGCATTGCCGGCTGCGGCATGATCGGGCAAAGCGTCAGCAACGTGCGTTACGGCGGGCGAGGGCGCTTGTCCACCTTGTTTGCTGGCGCGTTTTTGCTGATCTTGATGGTGCTGCTCAAGCCCTGGGTGTCGATGGTGCCGATTGCGGCACTGGTGGCCATCATGGTGATGGTGTCGGCCAGCACCTTCGATTGGGGCTCGGTGCGCGCCTTGCTCAAACACCCCAAACTCTCTAGCGCAGTGATGCTGGCGACAGTGGTCGTCACCGTGGCCACACACAACCTGGCGGCCGGTGTTTGCTGTGGCGTTTTGCTGAGCGGCGTGTTCTTTACCTTCAAAGTAGCGCGCTTGCTGACAGTCGAAAAATCTGAAACCGCAGACGCCGTGCTTTACCGGGTGAAAGGGCAAGTTTTCTTTGCTTCAGCCGATATCTTGCTGGAGCAGTTTGACGTGCGCGACGTGGCCAGCCGCGCCGTGCGCATAGACCTTTCGCAAGCCCATTTCTGGGACATCACCGCCGTAGCAGCCTTGCACAAAGTACGCCAACGCCTGGCCAAGCACGGCAGCCAAGTGGAACTGCTGGGCCTGAACGACCAAAGCCAGGGCTTGATGGAGCGGCTGGCTGTGCAGAGTTGAGGTTGGGGTTTAGTGCTGCCCCATCAGCGCAGCGTCACATGCGAGCAGACCCAGAGCACTTGCGCGTCTTCGGCGCCGCTGGAGATGCAGGCGTGGCCCATGGTGCTGTCGAAGTAGCAGGAGTCGCCGGGGCCGAGCTCCAGCGGGGCGTAGGAGTCGGTGTGTACCATGACTTTGCCGCTGATCACATAGACCATTTCTTCGCCATCATGGTTGAGCAGCTGCGGAAACTCGGCGCGCTCGTGCGCCTTGATGGTGGTGAACAGCGGGATGAAACGCTTGTCTGACAGATCGGTGTGCAGCATTTCATACACGTACTGCTGCGTGCTGTGCTGCACGCCTTCGCCCTTGCGGGTAACGCTGCGGCGGGCGCGCAATGCGTTTTGTTGTGGCGGGCTGAACAGCTCGCCCACGTCGATCTCCAGCCCTTTGGCCAGCGCGGCAATTTTTTCGTAAGTGGGCGAGAGCTGGCCGTGCTCAATTTTGGAGAGCGTGGAGACCGAGATGCCGCAGCGCTGGCTCAGTTGCTGCAAGGTGAGATCGGCCTGGCGGCGCAGCAGGCGCAGCTTGGTGGCAAGAATGCTGGTGGAGGCTTCGGCAGCTTCCGTATCTGGCAAAGGCGTGGTGTGGGGCATGGGCTGTGGTTGACCCGGTGGGTGCGCGCGGGCTGGGCTGGCAAGCCCGGCCGGTCTGCAGAACCGGTGCGTCTGCAAGTGTAGGGTCCGGCGCTGGCCAGCACGGGCGGCGTGGGCGGGAATACGCGCATTCCAGGGTAAACCCTAGAGAAATTTTTTCAAAGTATAAATAAAATTTCGTATACGAGAAATATTCCTCTTTAGTAGATTTGTTTTGTGAGCCCGAGTTGTATGCAGATTCTTGACCAGACCCAGACCGCCCACCATTTGCCCTTTGCCGCTTTGATCGACAGCATCGAGCAGATGTTCGTGCAAGGCTGCGAGGTGCCGCTGCGCCACAACCACGCAGTCCAAGGCGAAACGGCGGCCGACAACGGCATTTTGCTGCTGATGCCGGCCTGGCAGACGGGCAAGCGCCTGGGGGTGAAGACGGTGTCGATCTTCCCCGGCAACCAGGCCAAGGGCTTGCCGGGCTTGCACTCGGTTTTCATTTTGTACGACGCCAGCACCGGCGCGCCACTGGCTGTGCTGGATGGTGATGTGATTACCTCGCGCCGCACCGCCGCCGCCTCCGCGCTGGCCGCCCGTTGGCTGGCCAAGCCTGATGCCAGCAAGCTGCTGGTGGTGGGTGCAGGCCGTGTGGCCAGCCTGTTGGCCGACGCTTACCGCTGTGTGCGCGCCATCGAGCAGGTGCAGGTGTGGGACATTCGCCCCGAGGCGGCCGAAGCGCTGGCCGCCAGCCTGCGTGCCCAAGGCATTAACGCGCAGCCAGTGGCTGAGCTGGAGCAGGGCGTGCGCTGGGCCGATATCGTCACTTGCGCCACTTTGTCGACTGCGCCCATGGTCAAGGGCGAATGGTTGCAGCCGGGCGCGCACTTGGATTTGATTGGCGGTTTTACCCCCACCATGCGCGAGAGCGACGACGCTTGCTTTGCGCGTGGCACCGTGTTTGTCGATACCGCCGAAGCGCTGATGAAGGCGGGCGATATTCTGGACCCGATTGCCAGCGGTGCCTGGAGCCAGGAGCGCCTGGCCGCCACGCTGGAAGACCTGTGCCGCGGCAAGCACGCCGGGCGCAGCAGCGCTGACGAGATCACGGTTTACAAGGCAGTAGGCACGGCGCTGGAAGATGTGGCCGCCGCCTCGCTGGCTTACGACGCCTATATGGCACAGGCCGCCCAGGCTGCCAACACGCAGCGCAGCGCTGCCGAAAGCGTTAGCGCTTAAAAGCGGCGGCGCTGCGGCCTCGCCCACTTTCTTTTTCTTCTGCTGGTGTGTTGCCGAGCTGGCTGACCGTGCGTGTCGGCGGGCTGGGTGCATGCCCAAAATTTTCAAGAGATCCCGCTTATGGATCAATCTCCCCGTTGCGCCGTTGTGGGCGCAGGTTTCATCGGTTTGTGCACGGCGCTGGAGCTGCTCGAAAGCGGCGCTGCCGTTACCTTGATCGACCGCGATGCGCCCGGGCGCGGCGCATCGTTTGGCAATGCCGGCTTTATTGCCAGCGAATCGGTCGACCCGCTGGGCACGGCCGACACCATCCGCCGCGCCATGGGCTTGTTGCGCGACCCGCATGGTGCGCTTTCGGTGCCGCCCGGTAACTGGCAGAACAGCTTGCCGTGGATGCTGCGCATGGCGCTGTCGGCGCGGGCCGAGCGCGTCAAGCCAGCGCGCGTTGCTTTGTCTGCCTTGCTGAAAAATGCAGCGCCTGCCTGGAAGCAATTGCTGGCGCGCGAAGGCCTGTCTGGCCATTTGCTCGATGTGCACTACCTGCGCATTTGGGAAAAGCCTGAAGGCGAGGCTGCCGCCAAGGCCGAGGCTGCTTTTTACCGCGAATGGGGCATTGCCGCCGAGTTTGCCGACCGGGCGCAAATGGCCGCCCTGGAGCCGGCGCTGGCCGCCACCATCCACCACGCCGTGGTGCTGCCGCATGCGCACCGTGTGAGCGATCCGTTCGTGCTGTGCCAGGCTTTGTTCGATGTGTTTTTGCAGCGTGGCGGCCAGTGGCTGCAGCAAAACGTGAGCAGCGTGCTGCCGCAAGAGCAGGGCGTTGCCGTCAACGGCCAGCGCTATGACCGCGCCGTGGTTTGCGCTGGCGCTTACAGCGCTGATCTGCTGCGCCCCTTGGGCGTGCGCATTCCACTCATGGCTGAGCGCGGCTACCACCTGAACCTGCCGCATGTGCGCGGTTTGCTGCGCGGGCCGGTGTGTTCGGCCGAGCGCAATATTTTTATCAACCCGCTCGACGGCGGCTTGCGCGTGGTGGGCTTCAGCGAGCTGGGCGGCACGCAGCTGCCGCCCAAGCCCGAGCGTTTTGGCTCGCTGCGCCACCATGTGTCGGCCCTGCTGCCGCAAACCACGGCGCAGCTGGGCCAGGCGAGCGAATGGATGGGCATGCGCCCGACCTTGCCCGATTCGCTGCCCATCATCGACACGCACCCCCAGCACCCGCAGCTTGGCTTTGCCTTTGGCCACCAGCACGTTGGCGTAACGCTGGCGGCATTTACCGGCCAGCTCATGGCCGCGCAACTGCTGGGCCGTGGTGCTGCTATTGACCTGGCGCCTTACCGCGCTACCCGTTTCCCGTTCACAGGCTCTTTCCAGTGATTGTTTTTTCCACCCTTTCCCTCTCTGTTGCATACGAGGTTCGCGCATGGCATCTTCCCTGAGCTTTCGGCAGTTCATCTCGCTGGCTTTCTTCCTGTTCTCCATGTTTTTGGGCGCAGGCAATATCATCTTTGCGCCGCCGCTCGGGCAGGCTGCGGGCACCAGCCTGTGGGTCGCCATGGGCGGCTTTTTGATCACCGGCGTGGGCCTGGTGCTGCTGGCCATCATGGCGCTGTCGATCGCTGGCGGCAGCATCGAGAGCCTGGCCGGCCGCGTGAGCCCGGGCTTTGCTAAGTTTTTCTCGGTGCTGCTGTTCCTCACGCTTGGCCCCATCTACGTGGTGCCGCGCACCGCTGCCGTGGTGTATGAGGTGTCGGTGCTGCCCTTTGTGCCGCAGGATCTGCCTTTTGCCAGCGGCTGGGTGCTGTTCGCTTTTTCGGCACTCTTTATTTTTCTCACTATCTACCTGTCGCTGGAGCCCAAGAAGCTGGTGGCGCGCATGGGCGATGTGCTCACGCCGATCTTTATCGTGCTGCTGGTGGTGATTGTGGCCAAGTCGCTGATCACGCCTATCGGCCCTTGGGCAGCGCCGAGCGGCCCGTACGTGGAGCACGCTTTCGGCAAGGGCTTCACCATTGGCTACTACACCATGGACGTGTTGGCGGCCTTTGTGTTTGGCAAGATTTTCCTGGACGCAGCGCGTAATGCGGGCGTGCATTCCAGCCAGATGGCGACGCTGTTTGTGCGTGCCGGCGCTTTTGCGGTGCTGGCTTTGGCGGCCGTGCAACTGTCGCTCGCCAGCATGGGGGCCAGCAGCGTGAGCGTGCTGGGCGTCTCTACCAACGGCGGCCAGGCGCTGACCCAGATGGTCAAGCTGCTGCTGGGCAACCTGGGCGTGGGCATGCTGGCCTGCGTGATCATGATGACGGGCATCACCACTGCCATTGCCTGCCTGGCAGCGGTGGCCGAGTACTTCTCGCGCATCTGCCCGCAGCTCAGCTACAAGGGCTGGGTCTGGGCCTTTGGCGCGCTGAGCCTGCTGATCACCAACTTTGGCCTGACGACGATTTTGAAGTTCGCCTCGCCCGTGCTGCTGTTTTTGTACCCCATCGCCATCTCGCTGATTGCTTTGGTTTTCTTGAACAAGTGGTTCGGCGGCCAGCGCTCGGTGTACGTGGGCACGGTGATTGGCGCCGCCATCATGGGCTTTTTCGATGGCCTCAAGGACATCAACCTGTTGCCACAAGGCATTGCTGACGCGCTGGCACAATACCTGCCGTTGTACGCCAGCGGCATGGGCTGGATAGTGCTGGCACTGGCCGGCGGTGTGCTCGGTGCGCTGGCAGGCAAGCTGGCGGCTGGTAATGCGCCCGGCTTCAAGAACGTGCCGGTGGCCTGATCGCCCCGCCTGCTTTTAGCCGCAACGGCATCTGTGCAAACGCGCAGATGCCGTTTTTGTATGGGCTGGCGCTGCTTGTTAAAAGAAAGTGGGGGCGGATGATGTGGTTGCGAAGCGGGCTGGCGTTGCTGGCCACTGTATTGCTGGCGTTGGGGCTGGCGCCATTGAGCGCCGGCCATTTGCACCTGGGCGTCGTTGTGCCGGTGGTTTTGGGTGTGGGCGGTTGGTTGCTCACCTGGCGCTGGCCGGCAGTACAGCGCTGGCGCAAAGCCAGTTCTGCGCGCACCTGGTTGTGGCGCCTGTTTTGGCTCGGCCTGGTGTTGTGGGCGGCCAGCGTGGCCTGGTTGTGGAGCGTGATTGCCCAGGTGGGCAAAGCGCCGGCTGATGTGCCACCGGTAGTAGCCATGGTGGTGCTGGGCAGCGGAACGCAAGACGGCCAGCCGCGCCCAGCTTTGGCCATGCGCCTGGATACCGCTGCGCAACTGGCACAACTGCAACCGAAGGCTTTGGTGGCCGTGAGCGGTGGCGTGGATTTTGGCGAGAAGGAAAGCGAAGGCAGCGTGATGGCGCGCTACCTGGCCGAGCGGCACGGCATGCAGCCAGCCGCTTTGGTGCTGGAAGAAGCCAGCACCAGTACCGAACTGAATCTGGAACTGAGCAAACCGCTGCTGCAAGCGCGTGGCGTGGATTTGAACCAGCCCATCGCCATTGTCAGCAGCGATTTCCACCTGTGGCGCGCCTTGCGCACTGCCAAGCAACAAGGCTATACGCAACCGATTGGCGTTGCCGCACCCACGCCGCGCCTGACGCGCTTCAACGGCTGGCTGCGCGAATACTTTGCCGTGGCCAGCAGTTGGGCCTTGGGTGAATGGTAGGTGTTTGTAGCGCCTGAAGCTGGCTCAATGCTGCTTGGCGCGTTGCTGCTCCAGCTGCTTTTGCAAAGCCGTATGCAGGTACATCTGCGAGACGAACTGGTCTATGGCTTGCATGCGAACGCGTTGCAGCTCTTGGAGCATGGGCGGGAGCAAGAGCAGGCGGGCCAGCTCCTGCACCAGCAGTTCTTGCTGAAAGTGCAGGCTGTCTTGGCCATGGCGGCCAGGGGACAGGTGGGTGTCGTTAAACATGATGCATTCGGTAATCACTGGCTGGGCTTACATCGTTGGGGAAATACGGCGAGTTGCCGCTGGGAGGGACCGGGCTGAACCACGCGGTGTTGTCAGTGTGCAGATGCTCTGCCTGGCCCCAATGGCCACGCCAGCACCTGCTGAGCATTCGGCAATGGATGCCAGTTGGTGGTGCATGGTTCAGTCCCGCCGCGCTTGGGCTTAGCTCTTGATGGCTTTGGCCGCATCTTCGACAAGCTTCTTGGCTTCACCCACGGCTTGCTGGGCTTCGCCTTCCACCTGCTTGACCAGGCCCTTGGCCTGCTGCTCCGGGCTGTCGATCAACTCGCTCACTTTCTGCTGTACTTTGCCCACGGCTTCTTTGATCGAGCCTTTGACTTGATCGCTATTCATCCTGTCTCTCCGAAAAAATGCTTGCTGAACCGCCAGTGCTTAGCGGGAATGCCATCATATTTCTGGAGAAATCAGATGTGAGTTAGCGATTGTCTGAACTGATTGTCTGCCTTGTCTGACACGGTGTGTCAGCCGGAAGACCTGGTGCGCAGCAAGCAGAAAATTTCGTGCTGAATGCTTGCTCGCCATGGTGAAGAAGCAGTCCTAAGTCTCAACTGCTGCTGAGCACGATCGCTGTTTTTATTCTACGGACCCTGCACTGAATTTGCCGGAGTATTGAATTGCGACGCAGACAAGCAATTACATTAACAGCGGATCCCATCGCCCCATGCGGCAACTGAAGACTGCTATAAAGCGTGACCTGAAAAATAGACAATAGGGAACCTCTCAAAACCTCACTTTTGACAAATTCGCCTCAATGAAATCAATGGGTTGCGAATCGACTTTTTGAAAATTCAGGGGTTTTGAGAGGTCCCCGATAGGACATCCTATTTATTGAAATGGGAAAAAATGTTGAGGCTGCTGCAGATGTTTAGTGGTTTTTCATAAGATTCCATAATTTCAGCTTCTAGTACCGTTTACCTTCCCAAGCGATAAGTACTTTGGCAAATACAGTGAGCCTCATCCGTGGTTTGATTGTCCAATCGCGGTACTTTTTATTTTCACTGATAACGAGAATTCCCTCGCCGGGTATTCTCTGAAGTCTTTTAATGAATCCCTCCCCATCCACACTGAAGAAATAGACGCCATCTACGTCGCATCTGGTAACGCCCTTGTCGACTAGCAAGGGATCGCCAGGGTTGAACATGCCAAGCATGCTATCCCCAAAGCCGGT
Organism: Comamonas trifloxystrobinivorans; assembly: GCF_043359985.1. Classification (NCBI taxonomy): domain Bacteria; kingdom Pseudomonadati; phylum Pseudomonadota; class Betaproteobacteria; order Burkholderiales; family Comamonadaceae; genus Comamonas; species Comamonas trifloxystrobinivorans. The sequence continues at coordinate 70,073 of NZ_JBHZGV010000007.1, read as the reverse complement.
GACGATGGCGAGATTTTGAAACGAGGTGAAGGGGGGCAGGTTTTTATTTGCCCATTCTGTAGTAACGCCCCAATTGGTGATTGTCCCGGGCTGATCTGCAAGAACGAGTCCGTTCGTGCTCCTGTAGTCGTTTGTATCGAATTGGGGTATATGAAGAGCTTCTTGTTTTTGTATTGAGCCAGGCTTGTTCTGGATTTTCAATGCTGAAAGACTTGCGTCCGTATTTTGCGGATGACTGGGGATTTGAGCTACATCAAGCAAAGGCCATTCATTACGTTTTTTGCTCAAGCTTGCCGATAGTTCCACCCAGGCGTTGGCTTGCGGAATGAGTGACGGTGCAAAGTCACTAAGCAGGCAGTCCAGTTCTTCAGAGAATGCTACAGCTGCCTTTAAATTCAACGCTGTACGGCCGTGCAGGTAGTGTCCAACATTGGCCTGGCTGCCCAAGCCAAAGTATTCGGCAAATTCTGCCTGTGTACGCCTATGGCGCTCTCTCCACAGGCTCAAAAGCGTATCTGCCTCTGCTTTTTGCACAGAAGTGACGACGTTTCGACGGCGGGTTGGTTTAAACATGCATGGATTATTAGCTGCACTGCGGAAAAAACATAAAACTAGTACTACTAAGAGGATGGTGGTCCATGTGCTGTTTGATGTACATCCAAAACGGAGAGGATTGGACTTGGCGCCAGCTCTTTTGAGGTGAATCTGTTTTATTCATTCGTATGCTTTGCATACACCTTGCTGTTGGTGTCCTGCGATCCTGCCGCGATTGCTGTATTTGCATCAAATTCCATTTCTGCAGATGCATGTGATACGAGGGTGCTGGGTGTTTTATATTTTGTATGTGTTTGCCCTTGATTGAGCGTTTTGTCCAAGTTTGGAGAATGGCTTGTTGGAAATTTTTTGGTGCCGCGATGTGCTGTAGTAGTACAAATTTTAAAACTATCTGTGTAGTGTTGCGGTTGTGAGTTTGTAGTGCTTTTCTTGCTTTGCATGAAGGCGTGATTTTTTGTTGAGATTACCCCTAGAATGCGCCCAGGAGGTAACTATGGCGTCTTATGTCGAGAGTTCGTTATCGGTCGGTGAGCGCGTCGAATTTCGCGCAAAGGTTAGTTGGTTAAGTGTACTGCCGTCCTTGGTGACAGGGAGTATTTTTCTGCTGCTGGCAGGCGTTGGAGTGCTTGGTGGTGGTGCAGGAAATGTAGTTATCTGGTTGCTGTTTCTACTAGGTGTATGGTTTATTACGCGTGCCGTGTTACGGGTTCTAACAACAGAGTTAGCCATCACCAATAAGCGAGTGATTGCAAAGTTTGGGCTGATCCGTAGAAACACCGTGGAGATAAAGCTTCAACGGATTGAAAGTATCCAGGTAGACCAAGGGGTGCTTGGACGTATCTTTAACTTCGGCTCGGTAGTGGTTGCAGGAGCGGGTAATCCGCAGGCACCAATTCCAGGGATTGACGCACCGCTGGTGTTCCGCAAGCAATTTGCGGAAGTTCAGGAAGTTGCAGAGCACATGGATGCCAAGCGCTTGGCGAAGCAGGACTAGGGTCGGTTGAGAATCACTGGGGGGCTGCCAAGCAGATCGTTGGATCTGCATACGTTCCATGCCATGTACTTGGCTGCTGCTCGGTAATCGGTGTCTCACAAAAACAAAAAACCTCCGCTGCCATCGCAGGGAGGTGCTCTTGGGGGCAAGCGGGCTGGCTCAGCAGCCCGTCACTGGCGGGCGTGATCAGTCCTTGCTTTTACCCACTTCGTTGCCAATCAGCGCACCAGCCGCAGCGCCACCCACCGTTCCCAAGGTGCCGCCAAACACTGCGTTGCCCACCACACCACCGGCTACAGCGCCCACGCCGGTGCCCACTTGCTGGTTGGTGGGGTTGCTGGAACAGCCGACCAGGCCGAATGCGGCAGCGCAGGCCGCGGTAGAGATAAGGAGACGCAGGTTCATGATGGGTTCCTCAAAACAGTCAGATCACAGAAATTAGGCGTCGCAAGACACCGTGTTGGCGTGGGCCGGCAACTGAAAACCGCTAGTTTGCAGCTGCGCATGACCCATGGTGCTAACTGTCGCGCATTCAGCGGTTTGGGGCTGTAGGGCCGCCCATGGAGGGCTTGTAGGAGCCTTTCAGTCAGTTGTGAGCGGGAATGTCTTTCGCCCGCTTCGCCGCGTTGATGCTTGAAAAGCGGCAAGTATCTATGCATCTATCTATTCACGCCTGATGCAGCGTTGGCGTTGGGTTCTGCATCGCCAAGCGTTTGACTGCTACCCTGCCAGGGCCTGCAGGCTGCGCCGGATAAGGCATTGCGCTTGGTGATCAGTTGCTCGCACTCAGGCAAATTTGATGATGTCCGGTTGTGCTGATGAGGAAATATCTATTCATCTTGCTATTCGACATCCATTCTGGTTTTCATTCACCTAGACCAATTGATGGTCTGAGTGTGGGCTTGGAAGTCGACGACAACAGCCTGCGCAGTTCCAGGTCTCGTCTGGCCATGTATTTGTCGAACGCGGTTCACGCGAAATCAGCTACGCTTGCAGCCATGACACAAACCATCGAGCTTTGCGCCGGACAAGCAGGTGACGCTGCCACAATCTCGGCGCTGGCGATACAGGTTTTTCTGGATACCTATGCGACGGAAGGCATTCGCCCCGAACTGGCGAGGGAAGCGCTACGCGAGTACTGCACGCAGGCATTCGAGTGTCGGCTGTGCGAAGCAAAGCGCCGATTTCTGTTGGCAAAGCGGGGTGATGCTTTGCTGGGATTCGCTGAACTGCACACAGAGGCCCAAGCCTCTCCTGCTGGCACCCTTGTTGGAGCCGAGCTGATTCGGCTGTATGTGCAGCCTGCCATGCAGGGCCAGGGAGTAGGTGGTCGCTTATTGCGCGCCGCTGAGCAGTTGGCCCAAGATGCAGACGCGCGCTCTGTCTGGCTCACGGTCTGGAGCGGCAACCACAGAGCGCAAAAATTTTATGCCCGAAAGGGCTACACCGATCCTGGCGAGACAAAGTACGCCATCGAAGGGGTTGAATACAGTAATCGGGTGTTGGCGAATGCGAAGTGTTCGTTCGATTGATCAAAATTCGCTGGTGTCGTCAGTTGGTCATTCGGTGTAGCCCGGCAGGCATCAGCCGCCATAGCGTGCCGGCCAGCGTCCATCCGCAATCAGTTGCTGCGCCAGCTCGCGCAGCAAATGGCTCAGGCTGGATGTGGCGATGGAAGGCGCTGTAGTCGCCCGGCTGGCCACAAAGACCGGGCGCGATATCTCCGGGCCCACCACATCGACAGCGGCCAGCAGACCTTGCTGAACTTCTTGCACTACGGCGGCATAAGACAGCAGGCTGCAGCCCACGCCACTGGCGACCACGTCGATCAGTTGCTGGATGGTGTTGACCTCGGCAATCGGGCGCAGCTTGAGCCGGTTGGCGGCAGCGTAGCTCTCCAGCAGCATGCGCAAACCATGCTCGGGCGCGGGCAGCACCAGCGGCACATCGGCGAGTGCTGAAAACTGGATTGGTTGCAGCTTGCGCGGCGTTTTGCGGCTGCGGCCCGTGGGGCCGGGCGGGGTGATCAGTACCAGCTTTTCTTGTGCCAGTGGCTCGTAGCGCAGCGCCGGGTTGCTGTGTTCGGCAAAGGTGATACCCAGGTCGATATGCGATTGCAGCAGTTGCTCCGGGATATAGCCGGTGCTCATCTCCACAATTTGCAACTGCACTTGCGGCCAGCGCGCCAGGGCGGCGTTGAGCAGTGGCACGGTCAGCAGTTTGGACATGGATTGCGGCAAACCGATGCTGACTCGGCCCGAAGGCGTGGCTTGCAGCTGGCGCACATCTTGCAAAGCCAGATCGAATGCGCCCAGCAGTTGCTGCGCATGCAGGGCCAGGCGCTTGCCTGCTTCGGTGGCCTGCACACCTTGGGCGCTGCGCGCGAAGAGTTGCACGCCCAGGTCTTCTTCCAGGTTCTTGATTTGCAAGCTCATGGCCGGCTGGGCAATGTGCATGTGTTCGGCAGCGCGCGATATGGAGCCGGTGGCGCACACGGCCAGTAAGCAGCGCAGGCTGCGCAGGTCGGTAGCCATAAGAAGTTTATATACCTAGCATCAAAATTCCGTCTTTGACCTTTATAGCACCGTTGCGCACAGTGGAGGTTCGCTAACCCAAATAAAACGACAGGAGACCTGCATGCTGAACCTCAATCGCCGCCAAGCTTTGCTGGGCACGGGCGCTGCCCTGATGACGGCCGCTCTGCCAGCCCGCGCCAGTGGGCCCACCATTCGGATCGTGGTGCCATTTGCGCCAGGCGGCCCGGGTGATTTCACCGGCCGCCTGGTGGCTTTGCACCTGGCCAAGGTGCTCGACCAGACCGTGATCGTCGACAACAAACCCGGCGCCAACGGCAACCTGGGCGCGCAATTGGTGGCCGATGCGCCGGCCGATGGCAACACCATCTTGCTCAACACCGTGGGCATGCAGGCCATCAATCCCTTGCTGTACCCGAGCCTGCGCTACAGCCCGAGCAAAGATTTTGTGACCCTGGGCATTGGCTCGGTGGTGCCCAACGTGATGGTGGTCCACCCCAGCAAATTGGGCGTGCAGTCGCTGCAAGACCTGGTGGCTCTGGCCAAAAAAGAGCCGGGCAAGCTGAGCTATGCCACCTTTGGCCCTGGCAGCTCGCCGCATATCTACACCTCGCTGCTGCTGAAAAACGCCGGCATTGAAGCGGTGCAAGTGCCGTACAAAGGCAGTGCGCCGGCCAGTGCGGATGTGATGGCCGGCAATGTGGATTGCCTGTTCGACAGCATGACAACCTCGGTCGGACTGATCAACGGCGGCAAGCTCAAAGGCTTGGCGATTGCCTCGGCGCAGCGCTCGCCGCTGCTCAAAGACGTGCCGACGATGAAGGAATGCGGTTACCCCGATGTGGCATTGAAGTTCTGGCTGTCGTTGCAAATCAGCGCCAAAACGCCGGCGCCCGTGGTTGATGCCTTGCGCAAGGCGCTCTACGCCTGCTTGCAGAACCAGGAATACGTGGACGCACTGCAGGCGCGTGGCGCCGAGGCTTTGGCGATTGCTCCCGACCAGGTGCACAGCTTTGTGCTGCAGGACACAGCGCATTGGCAGGCGTTGGGCAAAGAGATCAATATCCAGCCGGTTTGATGGCGCCAGGCGCTTGGTGATAAGGAAAAGGAAGAGTGATGCAAGCCTTACGCGGTTTGAAAGTGGTGGATTTGAGCAAGGTGCTCGCCGGGCCCTTGTGTGGCCAGTACCTGGGCAATCTGGGGGCCGATGTGACCAAGGTAGAGCCTGTGGGGCTGGGCGACGACACGCGGGGCTGGCTGCCGCAAAAACAAGGCGAATCGGCCACGTTTTTGGCGGTGAACCACAACAAGCGCAGCATTGCGCTGGATCTGAAAACCGCTGAGGGCCGGGCCATCGTGCAGCGCCTGGTGCAGGACGCCGATATCGTGCTGCAAGGTTTTGGCGCTGGCACGGCGCAAAAACTGGGCGTGGATTACGCCAGCTTGTCAGCGCTGAACCCGCGCCTGATTTATTGCGAAATATCGGGCTATGGCCGGGAAGGCCCGCTGGGCAAGGAGCCGGGGTACGACGTGATGCTGCAAGCCTTCAGCGGCATGGTCAGCGTCATGGGCGAAGAGGGCGGCCCCATGGTGCGCGCCACTTTCTCGCCCGTCGATCTGGGCACCGGCATGATGGCTTTCAGCGGCGTATTGGCGGCGGTGATCGAGCGTTCGCAAACCGGTCGCGGCGTCTATGTTGAGGTGTCGTTGCTGGACACGGCCATGGGCTTGATGGGCTACTTGGCGCAAAACTTCTGGTGCTCGGGCCAGCTGCCGCAGCGCATGGGCACCGGCCACCCGGCCATGGCGCCGTACCAGGTTTTCATGGCTTCCGACGGCCCGGTCATGGTGGGCGTTGGCAACGATAGCCAGTGGAAAAAGTTCTGCCCCGTGGCCGGCTTGTCGCAGTATGTGGACGACCCGCGTTTTGCCCGCAATGCCGACCGCGTAGCCCACTTTGCCGAGACGGTAGCGCTGGTGCAGCAAGTGATTGCCCAGCAGCCGGTGGCCCATTGGGTGCAAGCCTTGCAGGCCGTGGGCGTGCCTTGTGCGCCCATCAACAACCTGCAGCAGGCGCTGGAGCACCCGCAAATTGCTGCGCGCCAGGTGGTGGGTTTTTCGCAGCACGCCAGCCTGGGCAACATGCCCAGCGTGAACCTGCCCATCAGCTTTGACCAGCAACCGCGTGCCCAGCGCAGTGCGCCACCTTTGCTGGGCCAACACACGAAGGACATCTTGCGCGATGCAGGTTACAGCGAAGCGCAGATTGCCGAGTTTTTGCAGCAGCGGGTGGTGGTGCAAAACGAGCATAGCCAAACTGACGCCCAGGCTTGAACCCAGAGGAAAGAACCATGACAACCGCAAGCATCCACTACGAAGTTCGCAACCAGGTGGCAGAGATTCTGCTCGACTGCCCACCCGTCAACGCCATCACCGAAGCGCTGATGGACCGCCTGCTGGCGCTCTTGGCGCAAGCGGGCAGCGATCCGGCCGTGAAAGCCGTGATTCTGGGCAGCGCCGTGCCGCGCCGCTTTTGTGCCGGCCTGCACCTGAGCGAAATGGGCAACGCCAGCTTCGAGAAAAAGCTGCAATTGGTGGAAAAGCTTTATCTCGGCCTGTTCGATGCGCAGGCGCGGCTGGGCAAGCCGTCCATTGCCGCCGTCAATGGAACGGCGCGTGGCGGTGGCATGACGCTGGCCGTTTCCTGCGACATGCTGGTGGCGGCAGACGACGCCAGCTTTGGCTACCCCGAGATCGACGTGGGCGTGACGCCCGCCATCCACTACACCCATCTGCCGCGCATCATCGGCCGCCACCGGGCGTTTGAGCTGCTGTTTACTGGGCGCAGTTTTGGCGCGGCGGAGGCTTTGCAGCTGGGTTTGGTGAACGAGGTAGTGCCTGAAGCCCAGGTTATGGAGCGCGCCCGCGCCATTGCCCAGCAACTGGCCGCCAAATCGCCCTTGGTCATGCGGCTGGGGCGCCAGGCCTTCTACAAAGCGGTCGACGTGGAATACCGCCGCGGCGTGGCGTCAGCCGTCGAGCATTTCGGCAACGTAGCCGGCACCGAAGACGCCCACGAAGGCATGGCTGCTTTTGTGGAGAAGCGCGCTCCCCGTTGGCCCTCTGACCAGCGTTGATGGGCAAGTGCCGTGGACTTCGTGATTAGTTACCTGAGCTGTTCAACATGACCGATAACTCCCTGCATCTTGAGAAATTTCGCCAAGAAGTACGCCAGTTTCTGGCATCTGCTGTGCCAGAGGACATCAAGGCTTCCACCCGCTCTCATGCGCTGGTAACGCGTGAACAGGCCAAGCGCTGGCAGCAAATACTGCATCAAAAAGGCTGGGCAGCGCCTTCTTGGCCGCAGCGCTATGGCGGCACCGGCTGGTCGCTGGGCGAGCAAGCCATCTTCAAAGAGGAGCTGGCCGCAAGCGATGCTCCGCATGCCGAGAACCTGGGTATCGATACGATTGGCCCAACCTTGATGCGCTTTGGCACGGCCGAGCAGTGCGAACGCTTTTTGGGCCGCATGCTGAGCTTTGAAGACTATTGGGCGCAAGGCTATTCGGAGCCGGAGGCCGGATCGGACCTGGCAGCGCTGAAAACCTCCGCTGTTTGGGCTGACCAGACATGGGTGTTGAACGGCAGCAAGATTTGGCAAAGCCTGGGCCATTGGGCCAATTGGGCCATCGTCTTGGCGCGTAGCCATTTTGACTCAGCCAAGAAACAAGAGGGCATATCGGTATTTTTGGTGGATTTGACAGCCCCAGGCGTCACGGTGCGCCCCATCCAATACATGCATGGCGCGCCGTTTCATGTACAGATATTTTTCGACAATGTGCAGGTGCCTGCAGATCAGTTGGTGGGCGAGGTCAACGGCGGCTGGGCTATTGCCAAGGGGCTGCTGGTCATCGAGAGATTGTTTGTGGCACGAGTGGCGGAGTGCAAAGCCGCTCTGGCGAAGCTGCAGGCCAATATGGACAGGCGCCTTGCATCAGGCCGCTCCCATCTGAACACCAGTTTTTTGTGCAGCCGCTTGGCTGCGCTCCAGATTCGTGGCGAAGCACTGGAGTCTTGTTGGAAACCTGCGATCGCCTTGGCGGAAGCCGGCGGCAGCCCTTCACTCGAAGCCTCGTTGCTCAAGCTCGATGGTATTGAGTTGCTCCAAGACATCCATTTGCTCGACATGGATCTGCGTGGCAACTTGGCCCTGCGCTTGAATGCCGAGGCGCTGCAGGGGCTGCCGGCCGAATATCCAGAGGCCGTGGATGGCAATGCTGCGTTGGGTTTTTGGCGCTATCGCGGCAGCTCGCTGGCAGGGGGCTCCACCGAGATTCAGCTGGGCATTGTGGCCAAGACCTTGTTGCAGCAACGGACGCCATTGCACCAGGTGTCCGAGTCCCGGCTAGCGCCAGAGCTGGCGATGCTGCTGGACTCCCTGAACCACTGGCTGCAAAAAAATCACAGCTTCGAGCTGCGGCAAAAAGAACTGACCCTCGCCAGCGAAGGCTCCATAGTCGCTGCGATGTCGGATTTTGGTGTCCTGACGATGGGGCTGCCTGAGCGCCTGGAGGGGCTTGGGCGGCCGATGGCGGACCTTATTCGAGTCAACGCCGTGTTGGCTGAGTCGCTGCTGCTAGAGCCGGTGCTGTGGCAGCACCTGTTGCCTTTGCATTTTTTGCAGATGCTGGCGCCGCAGCCGCACATTGACGCAATGCTGCTGGCTTTGAGCACGGGTGAAAGCAAGTTCGCGGTATGGCTGGAAGACGGCGATGTACCTGATGCCGTGTGCTTGAAAGCAGGCGAGGGCTGGCAACTGTCGGTGCAGGCGCCGCTTGTCATGGGCAGCCCTGTCGGGGCAGGCTTGCTGCTGATCGCCTGTGAGCAAGGCAGCACAGATCCGTTGCTGTTCTGCTTGTCGCCGGAGGATCTGCAACGCTGCGCAGACGAGGGCAGTTTGCAAGCCTATCGTTTACATGATGGACGGCCGGCATTCTCCATCAAGGCAAAAAGCATAGTCGTCACTGAGCAGCAACTGCTTGCCAAGGGCGAGCACGTGGCTCTGGCGCTGCAGGACACCCGCAGTCTCGCCAACCTGGCTTTGTGTGCGGAGAGCATTGGCATCTGTCGCCTGGCCCTGCGGCAAACGGCGGATTACCTGGGTACGCGCAAGCAATTCTCACGGCCATTGGCAGATTTCCAGGTGCTTCAGCATCGCTTGGCGGATCTGTTCAGGCAATGGCACAAAGCCCACTGTTATTTGGAATGCATCTTGGACCAGGAGCCGCGTCACACGCCGGCCGAGCGCTGGCGCCAGGCCAGCAAATTGAAATATCTCGCAGGGGTTGCAGGGCGCCGTATTGCGTTGGATGTGTTGCAGCTGCATGGCGCGATAGGTTTCCAAGATGAAACCCCCATCAGCCATCTGGCGAAACGGGTGTTCAACAACGATTTGTTGTTGGGTAGCTCCGAGCAACATCTGGCTCGCTTGCTCGAAGCGCATATTTAAAAAACGATGAAGGAGACAATGCCATGAAATTACTGCTGAAGCCTGGATGCAAAGCTTGGATGGGCGCTGTTGCTTTGGGCCTGGCGCTGGTGCCAGCTTTGCATGCCGAAGAAAAATGGCCAAGCCGGCCGCTGACCATCATCGTTCCGGGGCCAGCGGGCGGGAGTGTCGACAACCCGATTCGCTTATTGGGGCAAAAACTGGGCGTCTTGCTGGGCCAGCCTGTGGTGGTGATCAACAAGCCGGGCAGCGGGGGCATCATAGGAACACAGGCATTTTTGCGCACGCCAGCAGACGGCTACACGCTGCTGGCGGGGAATGTCGGGCCGCAAGCGATCAACTACAGCGCCTACCAGAACCTGCCCTATAAGGCAGCGGATTTTCGGCCGATTGCTGGTGTGGTTTCATTCCCCAATGTGCTGGTGGTAAATGCCAGCTCCGACGTAAAAAGCGTGGCTGAACTGGTGAGCAGCTTGAAAAATACCCCCAAGGATGCCTCTTTCGGGTCTGCTGGCATTGGGCAGACCAGCCACCTGATGGGCGAGATATTCAAACTGCAAACGGGCGTTGCCGCTGTGCATGTGCCTTACAAGGGATCCGCTCCAGCAACCATGGCCTTGTTGGCTGGCGAGACCAAGTTTCAATTCGACAATCTGACGCTGGCATTGCCCCATATCCAATCCCAGAAGCTGCGTGCGTTGGCGGTAACGGCAGAGAGCCGGGTACCGGATCTGCCGAACCTGCCGACGATGGGCGAGGCTGGTTACCCGAACATGATCTCCAGCGCCTGGGTGGGGCTCTTCGTGTCGTCTGCGGTGCCAGAGAACGTCTCACAAGCCATTGAAACTGCGGTGTCAACAGTGATGCGCGACCCCGAGCTGCGTGACAAGCTGGCGCAAAGTGGCGGAGTGCCCAGTTCGCTGACGGGAAAAGCTTTCGCTGATTTTGTGGGCCAAGACACTGCGCGCTGGAAGGCCGCGATCGACTCTTCAGGCGTGCGACTGGACTAGAGCGAGTCTGCGCCAGTTTGTTTGCGTTCTTCTCGCGAAACCTGAGGTGGTTGCCGTGCTGCGGCCAAGCCTGATCCCGATGGAAAGGCCCGCTACACCCAGCCCAAGGCCCCCAGCGCCGCGCCAGCGGCCAGCCACCACAGCAGATGCCAGCGCGTGCGCCATACCAGCAGGGCAGTGGCGATGCTCAGAATCCAAAGGCCGGGTACCTCGGTGGGCAGGCCGTGGTTGCTGGCGAGCACCCAGGCGGTGGTGAACATCATGCCGATGACGATGGGCGCCATGCCTTGTTTGAAGGCTTTGAGGGCACGGTGCTCGCGGTGTTTGAAGATCCAGCGTGCGGTGGCCAGCATGACGAGGGAGCTGGGCAGCAGCACGCCGAGCATGGTGCAGGCCACGGCCAGCGTGCAATGCGCCCATACCTGCCACAGCGGCAAGCCTTGGCTGGCGTTCAGGCCGATCTGCAAGCCGATGAGTGCAATAAAGAGCACGTTCGGCCCGGGTGCGGCTTGCGCAATGGCGACCGAGTTGTTGAACTGCAGCGGCGTCAACCACGCTTGTTGGCCGACGAGCACGCGGTACATGTCGGGCGAAGTGGCGATGGCGCCGCCCACGGTCAGCAGCGATACCGAGAGGAAATAGCCAAACAGGTGCCACCAGTCGGCCGCTTGCATGGCGCTGAGTGCGGCGTTCATGGTTGCTGCTCCGGGTCGGTTTTTGGGGGGCCTGCTGGCGCCAAACGCGCATACACCAGGCAGTAGCTGATGCCGCCCAAGCTCAGCAACACCCAGACCAACGGCCAGTGCAGCCAGGCCAAAGCCAGCACGGTGGCGGCGGCCAATACCAAGCCCAGTGCCAGGCCCAGGCGGTTGCCGCGCAGCGAGCCCGCCAGTTTGCAGGCCGTGCCCGCTACCAAGCCAGCGGCCACGGCACCCATGCCACGAACAGCGCCTGCCACTTGTGGCACGTTGGCCCAGTGGTTGTAGAGCAAGGCCAGGGCGAGCACTACAAACATGGGCAGCAGCAGCATGCCCAGCGCAGCGGCCAGGGCGCCGCGCCAGCCAAAGTAGCGGTCGCCCAGGGTGATGCTCATGTTCACCACGTTCGGGCCGGGCATGATTTGCGCGACCGACCAGTCTTCGACAAATTCCTGGTTCGTCAGCCAGCCGCGCTTTTCCACCAATTCGCGCTGGATGACGGCCAGCACACCGCCAAAGCCTTGCAGCGCGATGGCGGTGAATGCCAGAAACAATTGCCAGCAGCTGTGCGGGCGCGATGGGGCAACGGAAGCTGGCGTTGCGGCTGGGGTTGGCGGGGCAGAAGGCATGGGCGGTGAGTGAGAGCCTGAGCCGCCATTATTTCAGCCTGGCGGCATGGCCGGCCGTGGGCGCCATGACAAAACGGCCACGAGGGCCGTCTTGGTTTGCGTGCGCTGCGGTGAAAAAGCGCTGGTTTTTACACCACCAGATAGCCGCCGTCCACCGGCATCACCACGCCGGTCATGAACGACGCTGCGGGCGAGCACAGAAAGGCCACGCCTTGGGCCACGTCTTCGGGTGTGCCCCAACGGCCCAGCGGCGTGCGCGCCAAAATGGGTTCGGCGCGCTGTGGGTCGTCTTGCAGGGCCTGGGTGAGCGCAGTGGCGATCCAGCCGGGCGCGATGGCGTTGACGCGGATGCCGTCCTTGGCGTAGGCGATGGCGAGCGATTTGGTCAGCTGCGCCACGCCGCCTTTGCTGGCCGCATAGCCGGGCACCAGACCGCCGCCAAAAAAGCTCAGCATGGAGGCGGTGTTGACGATGCTGCCTTTGCTGGCCTTGAGCAGCTCGCGTGCACCGGCGCACATGCGCATGGTGCCGCTCAGGTTAACGGCCACCACTTTGTCAAATACGTCGGGGTCCAGCTCTTCGCCGCGTTTGATGATGCCGGCGCAGTTGACCAGCATGTCGAGTTGCTGAATCTGCGCATAAACCGCATTCACTTGCTCGGCGTTGGTGACGTCGGCTTCGATGACTTGCACGCGCTTGTCGAGCGAGCCATCGCCGGCGCCCAGGCCTACGGCGATCACATTGGCACCCAAACGGGCGAGGGCGCTGGCCACGCCGGCTCCAATGCCTTGGGTGGCACCGGTGACCAGGGCGGATTTACCGGCAAACAGGTTGTTGGCGAATGTCATGGGAATTCTCTTCTTCTGTTCTTTTAGTAGGTGGCGCGGCCGCCCGAAAGATCGAACACCGCGCCGGTGCTGAAGGTGCATGAGGGCGAGCACAGCCAGCTCACCAGCTCGGCCACTTCCTGCACCTCGCCCAGGCGGGCCATCGGGCTTTTGTTGACCATGGTTTGCACGTGCTCGGGCGCCATCTGCTCCAGCAAAGCGGTTTTGATGGCTGCGGGCGCAATGGCGTTGACCAGTACGTCGGTTTTCGCCAGCTCTTTGCCCAGCGCTTTGGTCAGGGCCAGCACGCCGGCCTTGGCGGCGCTGTAGGCCGACGAGTTGGGCGTGCCTTCCTTGCCAGCCAGCGAAGCGATGTTGACGATTCGGCCATAGCCGCCAGCCCGCATGGCTGCCGCCACCGCCTGGCAGACGTGGAAAACGCCGACCAGGTTGACATCGACAATGCGCTGCCACATGGCAGGGTCGTAGTCGATCAGCGGCAGCGTTGGCCCGGCAAAACCGGCGCTGTTGACCAGCATATCCACGCGGCCAAAGCGCTTTTGCACCTGCGCCAGCGCGGCAGCAATGGTGGCCGGCTGGGTGACATCTACCTGGCAAAAGAGGTCGGCAGCGGGGCCGTTGGCAGCGGGCTGCAGATCCCAGTTCACCACGCTGGCGCCGGAGGCCCGCAAGTGCTGGGCGATCTCGGCGCCGATGCCATTGCTGGCGCCGGTGACGATGGCCACCTGGCCAGCAAAGTCGTACTTTGCGCGGGCGGCCGTGCGATCAGCGGATGAATTGCTTGACATAGTCAGCCCCCAGGCCCACGGCTTCGAAGTGGCGCTTGCACATGTCGATCTTGGTGAACACGTCTTCGTAACCCATGCCTTTGCCCCAAGGGTCGGTGTAGTACATGATGCCGTTGACCTGAAAGTAGGTGATCATCTCTTCGCAGTCTTCTGGCACATACAGCGTGTGTGTCTCTCCGGGCGGCTCGAAAACATACGAGCCTTCTTGCGCCCACCAGTCGTGCTCCAGGTATTTCCACTTGCCTTTGAGCACAAAACCGTGCACGGCTTGCGGGTGGCGGTGGCGGCTGAGCACGCCCGATTTGCGCACCTTCAACAGGTTCATCCAGTAGCCCTGGCTGGCGTTCAGGCACAGCGGGCGGAACCAGACGTTCTCGGCCTGCGGCACCCACAGGCGCTCGTCTTTGGGGATGGCACTTTCCACCACGATCTCGGGCAGCGCTTCTGCCGGGTTCGGGTATTGGTAGGGCATCAAGGGATTGGCTTCGGGCTGTTCAACGGGCATCGTGTGGCTCCTGATTGTCCATAATATGGATTTAATAACTACAATATGGACATTCTAAAGCGCGCGGCGCGTTCGTGTGGTGCTAGAAAATAAGTAATAACCCTTGTTTTTCTGGCTTGGCTGCAGACAAAAGCGGATACGCCAGTTGCTGGCAGCCTACTGAATGGGCAATTTGGGCGGGCGCTGCCTGCGCCGTTTGGCCGTGCGCGGCCAGGCAGATTCAGCTGCTTTGCCGCTGCACCAGCTGAAAGCCCAGATCCAGACGCGCTTCGTCCACGGCCTCGCCACGCATAAGCTGCAACAGCAATGTGGCCGCCTGCGTGCCAATGGCGCTGCGCGGTGTACGGATGGTGGTGAGCGGCGGCACCATGTGCGCGCTGCCTGGTAAATCGTTGAAGCCGGCGATGGCAATCTGCTCGGGTACGCGCAAGCCCAGGCGTGTGGCGGCAAGCAGAGCGCCTTGGGCCAAATCGTCGTTACAGAAAAAGATGGCGTCGGGCGCTGGCTGGGTTTGGGTCAGACGCTCAAACATTGCAGCACCTAGTGCGAGCGAAGAGCTTTCCGGTTGCAGCAGTTCCAAGGTCGCGTCGTACAGCCCTTGGGCCTGCAAAACCTGGCGGTAGCCTTGCAGCCGTTGCAGTACGCGGGCATCCAACTGCGCTCCACAAAAAGCAATGCGGCGGTAGCCTTGCTGCAGCAAATGCTGCGTCATGGCTGCACCCGCATCGGCTTGCGAAAAACCCACGCTGTAGAGCGGTGCCGATACAGATTCCGTGCTTGCCGCTTCGGCGTGCAACTCCATCAAATGCACACTGGGGATGGCGTTGGCCGCCAGCAATTGCGCGGCGCCTGCGCTGCGCTCAAAACCGGTCAGCAGCAAGCCCGCAGGGCGCATGGGCAGGTAAGCGCGCAGCAATTGCTCTTCTTCCTGCGGGCGGTAGTGCGTTACGCCAATCAGCATGTGGAAGCCCGCTGCAAACAGCACTTGGTGCGCTGCTTCGAGCAGGTCGACAAACAAGGTGTTCGACAGCATGGGCACCAGCACCAATACCTGTGTGCTTTTTTTCGATGCCAGGGCGCGTGCAGCCGGGTCGGGCACATAGCCCATGCGCTGCGCCACGGCACGCACTTGGTCGGCCAGTGCTGCATCCACCCGCCGCTCACCGCGCAGCGCCCGCGAAACCGTGATGGGGCTCACGCCAGCCTCTGCGGCCACTTCGCGCAAGGTAATGCGGCCGGTGGCGCGCGAGCGGCGGGCAATTGGCGCGGCGTTGGCGGCGGAAGAGGGCGCTGGCCTTTTGTGGGCCGGGGAAGTGGGCAAGGTACGGCTCAGGAAAAGCTCAAAAACAGCCGCTATGATAGCGCTATCCCAAACGCTCGCCACTGCTTGTCGGGTGGGTCGGGCCGAGGTATTTCCGGTCGCCAAACCGCTTTTTTGTTGGATGGATATGGACAGCACAACTCCCATGCATACGAATCCGCCGCCAGCCGGCCTGCCGCCGCTGGCCTTGGTGGTAATGGGCGTTTCGGGCTGCGGCAAATCCAGCGCTGCGGCTGCCGTGGCGCAGCAACTGGGCTGGCACTTGGTGGAGGGCGACAGCTACCACTCGCCCGAGAGCGTGGCCAAGATGAACGCGGGCACGCCGCTCACCGATGCAGACCGCGCCGGCTGGCTGCAGCGCTTGGCCGATATGCTGGCTGCAGCCGCGCCAGACGATGGCTTGGTGCTTACCTGCTCGGCACTCAAGCGCCGTTACCGCGACGAGTTACGCTGTGCTCAGCCTCGGCTGGGCTTTGTTTTTCTGGATCTGGATTACGCCACCGCCTTGGCGCGCGTGCAGACGCGGGCCGGGCATTTTTTCTCGCCTGAGCTGGTGGCCAACCAGTTCGCCACGCTGGAAGACCCGCGTGCCGAGCCCGATGTGCTCACGTTGCCGGCCACTTTGCCGCTGCCGGCTATTGCGGTCCAGGTGCAGCAATGGTTGGCGCGCTGAGTGCTAAACCTTGCGCTTGCCGCTGTGCTATAAAAATTCGCTGACGATTGCCTGAATAGTTACCTGATACAAAAGCGCGCAGCCCTTGGCGCAGCGCGCTGTGTTTCCCCCAAGGACTGCCCCATGACTGCACTTCACCCCGTTCTCCAAGAGGTCACCGACCGTATTCGGCGCAAAAGCGCTGCCACGCGCAGCGATTACCTGGCGCAGGTCGATGCCATGGCGGCGCGGCCGCCGCAGATGCGTTCGATGGGCTGCGCCAACGTAGCGCACGCCGTAGCTGGTTTGCCCGGTAAGGACAAGATCCGCATCGTCGAAGCCAAAGGCCCGAACGTTGGCATCGTCACCGCTTATAACGATGTGCTTTCGGCGCACGCGCCGTTCGCGCATTACCCGGACATTTTGAAAGACGAAGCCCGCCAGCACGGCGCCACCGCGCAAGTGGCCGGCGGCGTGCCCGCCATGTGCGATGGCGTCACCCAAGGCATGCCGGGCATGGAGCTGTCGCTTTTCAGCCGCGACGCCATTGCCATGGGTACGGCCGTGGCGCTGACGCACGATACTTTCGATGCCGCGCTGATGCTGGGCGTGTGCGACAAGATCGTGCCCGGCCTGTTGATTGGCGCTTTGCACTTTGGCCATTTGCCCATGGTGTTCGTGCCCGCCGGGCCCATGAAATCCGGCCTGTCGAATAACGACAAAGCCAAGGTGCGCGAGCTGGCCGCCCAGGGCTTGGTGGGCCGAGAAAAGCTGCTCGAAGCCGAAATGGCCGCCTACCACGACGCCGGTACCTGCACCTTCTACGGTACCGCCAACAGCAACCAGATGCTGCTTGAAGCCATGGGCCTGCATGTGCCGGGCACGGCCTTCATCAACCCTGAAGACGGCGAGCGCGAGCTGCTGACCCGCGAAGCCATGCGCACGGTGCTGGGCATCACGCACGGCAAGCGCTTTGCGCCGATTGGCCATGTGGTGGACGAGCGCTGCATCGTCAACGCCATGGTGGCGCTGCTGGCCACCGGCGGGTCTACCAACCACCTAATCCACTGGGTGGCGGTGGCGCGGGCGGCCGGCATCGTCATCGACTGGAACGATTTTGAGCAGCTCTCGTCCGTTGTGCCCTTGCTGGCGCGTGTCTACCCCAATGGCGCGGCCGATGTGAACCAGTTCCAGGCAGCCGGCGGGCCCGGCTACGTCATCGGCCAATTGCTGGCAGCTGGTTTGATGCACGGCGATGTGCTGACCGTGCGCGAAGGCGGTTTGGCGCCTTTTGCGCGCATTCCCCATGTTCAAGCAGGGCAGTTGGTGTGGCGTGATGCCGGCGCTTCGGGTGACGACAAAGTACTGCGCCCGGTGAGCGCGCCTTTCAGCCCCACCGGCGGCTTGAAGCTGCTCACGGGCAATCTGGGGCGCAGCGTTATCAAGGTCAGTGCCGTGCCTGAGGATCGCCATGTGCTGCGGGCTCCGGCGCTGGTGTTTGATTCGCAAGATGCTTTGCAGGCTGCCTTCAAATCTGGTGCGCTGGAAGAGGCTTGTCAAACCAATGGCCACAACGGCGTGGTGTGCGTGGTGCGCTGGCAAGGCCCGCAGGCTAATGGCATGCCCGAGCTGCACAAACTGACGCCGCCGCTGGCCGTTTTGCAAGGCAAGGGTTATAAGGTGGCGCTGGTGACCGACGGGCGCATGAGCGGCGCCTCGGGCAAGGTGCCGGCCGCCATCCATGTGTCGCCCGAGGCGCTGGCGGGCGGGCCGCTGGCCAAAATTCAAGACGGCGACATGGTGCTCTTGGATGCTGAAACCGGTATCATGCAGGCCGAAGTGGCGGCCGCCGAGTGGGAAGCGCGGCCCAACGCCACCATACCGGCCGAGCAGCTGCGCGCCAATGGGCGCGGCCTGGGCCGTGAACTGTTTGCCGGATTCCGGCGCAATGCGCTCAGCGCAGAAGAAGGGGCTTGCACATGGCTGCTCAACTGACAGCTTTATCGATCATGCAGGACGCACCGGTCATTCCGGTGATCGTGCTGCGCGATGTGGACCACGCGGTATCGATGGCCAAGGCCCTGGTGGCCGGCGGCATCCGCGTGCTCGAAGTGACGTTGCGCACGCCGCAAGGCCTGCCCAGCATCGAAGCCATTGCCAAGGCGGTGCCTGAGGCGATTGTGGGCGCTGGCACGGTGCGTAGCGCAGCAGACGCCAAAGCCGCTGCCGCCGCTGGTGCGCGCTTTGCCGTCAGCCCCGGCTACACGCACAGCGTGGGCCAGGCCTGCCGTGATCTGGCTTTGCCTTTGCTGCCCGGTGTGGCCACCAGCAGCGAAATCATGCAAGCGCAGGAAGACGGCTTTAACGAGCTGAAGTTTTTCCCTGCACTGCAAGCGGGCGGCCTCAACATGCTCAAGGCCTGGCAAGGCCCGTTTGGCGAAGTGCGCTTTTGCCCCACGGGCGGCATCACGCCGGCCAACGCACCCGAGTTTCTGGCGCTGAAAAACGTGGTTTGCGTGGGCGGTTCCTGGCTGGTGCCCACCGACACATTGGAGCGCGGCGATTGGGAACACATCACCATGCTGGCCCGCGAGGCTGCCGCGCTGCCGCGCAAGGACTGATGTTGGCAGGCGCTGCGGCGCTGCGGCGCTTGCTGCGCCAATGCCGGTAGCCGATGTTTGTACCAATGGCTCGCCATCTGCGAAAGAGGGCGGGCCGTTTTGTCACTTGGACGACGCAGGAGCGCTGCAAAGCTTTGTTAATTTGCCACGAAAATTTCAATACCTATTGGCTATCGGTTTATGCTTGCGGCCTCGCGACGCTGTTGCAGCCGCTCCCATGCCGCCGATGTGGTGCCGGGTTGGCTGCGTAGGCGGCCTGCGCTTCTGATACGCCTACATGCCTACCCGTAAAGCCTCGTCGCTCACCCTGTCGCTGGTGCTGCCGTTTGTGATGCTGATCGCATTGCTCACCGGCGTGCTCGGCGTGCTGTGGTATTGGACGGGCAGCAAAACCGTCTCCACCTTGTCGCAGCAGCTGATGGTAGAAATGGCCGAGCGTATCAGCCAGGCGGTGGATCGCCATATCTTCAGCTCGCGCACCGTCATCGAGGCGGCTTTTCCCGAAGGCCTGGCCGGGCCGGAGCCGCTGGAGTCTGAGCTGCCCGCCTTGCGTCGCCGGCTTTGGGCCGCCACCTCGCTGAGCGGCGAAGCTGGCGACTATGTTTATTACGGCAACCGCGACGGCCAGGCCATTGGCCTGTTGCGCAAAAGCGGCCAGCAGGCCGAGCTGCGCTTGAAGCTGCATGCGGGCGACCACCGCGGTATCTACGCGCTGCCCGGCATCAACGCCGAGCCGGTTTACCAGCGCGACGAAGACAGTCTTTTCGACCCGCGCATGCGCCCCTGGTATCGCGTGGCTGACAAAACCCGCGGCCATGTGTGGACGCCGGTGTATATCGACTTCAATGCCAAAGACCTGGTGATGACGCGCGCTCGCAGCGTGTTGGCGGCCGACGGCAGCTACGTCGGTGTGGTGGCCACCGACGTGTCTTTGCATGAGCTGCGTGATTTTGTCGACCGCTTGCCGCTGACCGTGGGTGCCAGCGCTTTCATCATGGAGCCCAGCGGCAACCTGATTGCGGCCACCGGCCTGCCCAATATCCGCTACGACAGCAACCAGAAGCCGATGCGCGTGAACGCGGCTGAATCGGGCCAGCACCTGATTGAAGTGGCCTACAAAAGCCTGCTCTCCAAGTTTCTGGACGCCAACGAAGTGGCCGAAACCGCCTTGATGGTGGACGCCGACGGCCACCCCATCGAGGTGGCTTACCGCCGTATCACCGACGACGCCGGCCTCAACTGGCTGGCCGTGGTGGCCGTGCCGCACCAGCAGATGCTGAGCGGCATTCGCTCGCATGTGGTGCTGGTAGTGGCGCTGGGCTTGCTGGCCCTGGGGCTGGCGCTGGCTTTGGGGCTGCGCATTTTTGGCGGCCTGGCCAACGACATGCGCTCGCTGACGCACGCTGTGCGGCGCGTGGGCCAAGGCGAGATTGATGCACCCATCGGTGTGGCGCGCAACGACGAAATTGGCGAGCTGGCCAGCAACGTGCACCACATGCGCCACCGCTTGTTCACCGATTCGCTCACCGGTGCGGCCAACCGCAGTGCACTCAACCATATTCTGACGAGCTGGACCACCACTTCCAGCACCGGCGTGCCGCCCGCGCCGTTCACCCTGTTATTCATCGACCTGGACCACTTCAAACCGCTCAACGACCGCTGGGGCCATGACAACGGCGACCGTGCCTTGATCGAGGTGGTGCAGCGCATCCGCAGTGTTCTGCGGGCCCACGACGTGCTGGCGCGCCTGGGTGGCGACGAATTTGTCGTGGGCCTGCAAGGCGCGGAGACCGAGGCGCAGGCGCAGATGGTGGCCGACAAAATACAGCAGGCCTTGGCTCCTGCGTTGGGCAGCCTGCACGGCTTGCCAGTGGGCGAGAGCGTGGTGCTGGGCGCTGCCATTGGCTGGGCGATCTTCCCGGCCGATGGCTGCGATTCGCAAACCTTGCTCAAACACGCCGACCGCGACATGTACCGCAACAAAAGCCGCAGCCGCGGCGAGGGACCGTGGACGGACGCCAGTCAATTCTGACCTTGCGCCACAACCGCTCTGGCCAGGTTTGGTAGCGGCAAGAAAAAACCGCGTGGAGCGTAAAGCTCGCACGCGGTTGTTTTTGCTACCTGCCCGGCTTATTGGAAGCCCAGCATGTGCGGCAACCAGGTCGACAGCTCGGGAATGAAGGTCAGCAAGCACAGCACGATAAAGTGCGCCACCAGGAACAGCGGCATCTCGCGCGTCAGATCGGTAATGGAGACGCGCGTGGCGACCGAGGTGACAAACAGCAGGCCGCCGACCGGAGGCGTGATCATGCCCAGGGTCAGGTTGACGATGACGACCATGGCAAAGTGCGTCGGGTCAATACCCAGGCTGTTGGCAATGGGCGCCAGGATGGGCACCAGAATCATCACGCCGGGCAGCGGCTCCATGAAGATGCCAAACAGCAGCAGCAAGATGTTCACCGCAATGAGGAACATGGTGGGCGAAAGCTCCCAGCTCACAATCAGTTGCGACAGGTACTGCGGAATGCCTTCGACCGTCAGCACCCAAGCGAACGCGGCCGAGGTGGCCATCACCAGCAGCACCGATGCCGTCAGCATGGCTGAGCGCGCCAAAATGCCGGGAAGCGCCGACCATTGCAAGGTGCGGTAGACCCATTTGCCGCAGATGAGCGCGTAGAACACGGCGACCACAGACGCTTCGGTTGGCGTAAAGATACCAAAGCGGATGCCGACGACGATCAGCACGATCAGCATCAGCGCCGGAATGGCCTTGAAGCTGGTGATCCACATCTCACGTGCGCTCGGGCGTGGTTCGGTGCTGCGGTAATCGCGCTTGCGGCAAACCCACCAGTTGACGGCGGCCATGGCCAATGCAATCAAGATACCGGGGATGAAGCCTGCCATGAACAGGCCGCCGACGGAGACGTTTTCATCCTGCAGTGCATAGATGATCATGCTGACCGAGGGCGGGATGATGGGGCCGACGATAGCAGTGCTGGCCGTCAGCGCCGCTGCATAAGGGCGGCCGTAGCCGGCCTTGTCCATCATCTTGACCATCATCGAGCCGGGGCCGGCCGCATCGGCCAGCGCCGATCCCGAGATGCCCGAGAACAGCGTGAGCGACAGCACATTGGCGTAGCCCAGGCCGCCGCGCAAGTGGCCCACAAACTGCGCCGCAAAGCGCAAGAGCACGGCAGTGAGTGCACCGCCCGACATCAGCTCGGCCGCCAGAATGAAGAAGGGCACGGCCATCAGCGGAAAGCTGTCGATGCCAGTGAACATCTCCTTGAAGACGATGAGCTGCGGATATTTCCCGCCGACGAAAACGGCGAGCGCGGCAGAAATAGCGAGTGCAAAAGCGACCGGGAAACCCAAGGTCAGCAGCACGACGATGGCGACGAATAATGTGATACCCATGGTGGTGTTCGTCCCGTCTTAAATAGATGCTGCGGCGTCGGCGTCCATCTCGTCGGACACTGCGTATCCGCCGGATTTGACGTACACGCGCACGATGAACAGCAAGTGCACCAGCATCAGCACAAAGCCCACGGGCATGGCGGCGTAGATGTAAGAGATGGGAATGTCGGTGGCGGCCGTGGTTTGGAAGCGCGTGGCGTACACGTACTGCGACGAGGCGACCGTCATCACCACAAAGAAAATCGCCAAACCGGCCGCGACGATAGCGCGGATGATCTGTGCGCTGCGCGTGCTGACAGCGCGGTGCAGGTTGTCAATGGCCACATGGCCGCCAAAGCGCAGCACCAGGCCGGCGCCCAGGAAGGTCACCCAGATCATCATGTGGCGGGCCACTTCTTCGGCCCAGACGATGGAGTCGCCCGTGGTGTAGCGCAGTACCACGTTGGCAAATACGATGCAGGCCATGGCCAGCAGCAGCACGATAAGCAGCCAGCGGTTGCAGGCGACCAAGGTGCGTTCGAAACGATCAAGCATAGGAGTTTTGCGGTTGCGGCTGTCGGCGCGGCATGCGGCGGACAGCCATTCGAGAAAGGCGCCTGGCAACAAGCGGGCAGGGCGGTGTGCGCGGGGTGGAGTGCACGGAAAGCCCGGCCTGCAGGTGAGCAGAAGCTGGGCGACGCTGCGTTTGGGGCGGTGGCCCCGGCCTGTCAGGCGCCAGCGCGGCAGGCTGCAGCAGCCTGGCGCACGGGGGCAAGCGCCGGTTCAGCGCTCACCGGGTGTTGAATTACTTGGTGTTGGTGATCTGGTCCAAGGTCTTTTGGCCAAACTTCTTGGCGTATTCCTTGTAGGCTGGCTCCAGCGCGGTGCGGAAAGCGGCCTGGTCGACCTTCTCCACCACTTGCATGCCGTGCGACTTGGCTTCTTCCACGCCCTTTTTCTCGACCGTGTCGACAAACACGCGCGAAGCAGCAGCGCCCTTCTTGGCGCCTTCGGTGAAGGCGGCCTTTTGCGCGTCGTTCAGCGTGCCCCAGAAGCCGGGCGATACCAGGATGGCCATCGGTGCGTAGACGTGGGCGGTCAGCGTCAGGTGCTTTTGCACTTGCCACAGCTTGGCCGAGGAGAGCACCGAGATTGGGTTTTCCTGGCCGTCGATCGTGCCTTGCTGCAGCGCGCCAATCACTTCAGGCCAGGACATGGGTGTGGGCGATGCACCCAAGGTACGGAAGGCGGTGATGTGCACCGGGTTTTCCGTCACGCGGATTTTCAGGCCCTTCATGTCTGCCACATTGGCGACGGCGCGCTTGTTGTTGCTCAGGTGGCGAAAGCCTTGCTCACCCCAGGCCAGAGCGACCAGGCCACGCTTTTGGAACTTGGCGAGCAGCTCCTGGCCGAAAGGGCCGTCCATCACCGCACGGGCGTGAGCGGTGTCACGGAACAGGAAGGGAATGTCCACTGCGCCTACATCGGGCACAAAGTTGGAGAGAGCGCCGGTCGAGACAATCGCTGCTTCCACGGTGCCCAGCTGCAGGCCTTCGATCAGCTCGCGCTCGCCGCCCAGGGCCGACGAGGGAAACTGCTTGAACTTGAAGGCGCCATTGGTGCTTTTCTCCACCGATTCGGCCCAGGCATTGGCGCCCGCGCCAAAGTGCGAATTCACGGCCAGCGCATAGCCAATTTTTACCTCTTTGCCTTGTGCAAAAGCGGAGCCCATGGTCAGGGCAGAAGCAGCGGCCACGGCAGCGGTAACAAAGGTGCGGCGAATCATCGGCATAACTAGTCTCTCTCGGTACTTATCAGAACAACCATCGAAGGCAAAAATTGTAGTGAGTAGGGACTAAGTGATTTTGCTTACCGGGTGCTGGCAAAACGCGGGTGCGGGCATCGCGCTTGGCGATGGCTCGGGCAAGCGAACGCAAAAAAGCCACGCGTTGGCGTGGCTCAGAGGGCAAAGCTGGGAGCGGTGGTTTAACGCAAACCGCCACCGGCTGCGCCTTCGGCGCGTTGGATGAGCTCTACCTTGTAGCCATCAGGGTCCGTGACAAAAGCGATCACCGTGCTGCCGCCCTTGACGGGGCCGGCCTCGCGCGTGACGTTGCCGCCAGCGGCCTTGATCTTTTCGCAGGCGGCGTAGGCGTCGGGCACGGCGAGGGCGATGTGGCCGTAGGCGGTGCCGATGTCATAGCTCTCGACGCCCCAGTTGTAGGTCAGCTCGATCTCGGCCTGGCCGGGGTTGCCGCCTTCGTAGCCGACAAAGGCCAGCGAGTACTTGTACTCGGGGTTTTCCGAGGTGCGCAGCAGGCTCATGCCCAGCACCTGGGTGTAGAAGTCGATGGAGCGCTGGAGGTTGCCAACGCGCAGCATGGTGTGCAGAAGTCGCATGGGGTGTTTTCTTTCTGTAATGGACAGCGCTGGCAAACCGGCGGCAGCGCTGCTCGGGGCGGGAGGTTCGCGCCTAGTGTATCGGCAGCGGCACCGGATGCAGCCACCAAAAGCACAACCCCTGCGCGGGGCAGGGGTTGCAGAGAAGCGCTTTCGCTAAAGTGCCGGGCGATTACTCGACCTTGGCCTTTTCGCGCAGCTCTTGCTGGTACTTCTGGATTTGTTGCTGGCGCAGTTGCTGCTGGATTTGTGGCTTGACATCGTCAAACTTGGGCAGCTGGGCATCACGCGTGTCATCAACGCGGATGATGTGGTAACCGAACTGGGTCTTGACCGGGGTGTCGGTCATCTGGCCCTTGCCCAGTTTGGCCATGGCGGCCGAGAACTCGGGCACGTAGTTGGCGGCATTGCCCCAGTCCAGATCGCCACCGCGTTGGCCCGATCCTGGGTCCTTCGATTCTTTCTTGGCCAGGTCTTCAAACTTGGCACCCTTCTTGATCTGGGCGATCAAGGCCTTGGCCTTGTCTTCGCTATCGACCAGGATGTGGAAAGCGTGGTATTCCTTGCCTTGGTTGGCAGCCACGAACTTGTCGTACTCAGCCTTGGCAGCTTCGTCGGTGACCGGGTGGGACTTCTCATAAGCGGCGAACAGCTCTTGCGTCAGCACGCCTTGCTTGGCCAGTTCCATTTGGCCTTTGAAGGATTCGGTGGCATCCAGGCCTTGGGCGCGGGCGGCCTGGGCATAGATTTCACGCTCGATGATGGCGTCCTTGATCTGGGCTTCCTGGTCGGGCGTCACAGGGCGACCGCTGCGCTCCATCTGCTCCTTGAAGGTTTGCAGCAGCGACGAAGGAACGGGCTTGCCATTGACGATGCCGATGTTCTGCGCCACGGCGGGCAGGGCAGCGGAACCCAGCAGTGCAGCGGCCACCAGGCCGGACATGAGCTGTTTTTTCATGCGAAATCCAAAGTGTTTATCAATGAAATGAAAATGCACCGCAGCGACACTGCGGCGAGTGCATTACAGGACTTCAATGGCAAGGGCGTGCAAGCCCGCGTCAATGAATGCTTGGAGCGCATCATACACAAGCCGGTGTTGGCCTACGCGAGATACACCCGTAAAAAATGGTGAAGCGATGCGCACCCGAAAATGCGTGCCCACACCTGTGCCATTGGCCCCGGCATGGCCGGCGTGCTGGTAGCTTTCGTCAATGACTTCAAGCTCGGTGGGCTGGAGTTTGGCACGCAGCACAGCCTCAATGGCGGCGGCGTTGATCTCGTGGGCTTGCATGGCAGAAACTGGTTATGGTGCGGCGGATGGCCTTGCTTGCGCAGTGCCGGCAGCTGTTATTGGTGTTGCAAATGTGGCTGGCGGCTTAGCGCGGCAGCGAATCCTGTGGTTTGTCGGCGGCAGGCGGTGCTTCTTGGATATGGCGGCTCAGATAGAGCGCTTGGCCAATCACGAAAACCAGCATCAGGCCCAGGCCGCCAAACATCTTGAAGGTGACCCAGGTGTCCAGATCGAATTGGTAAGCCACCCAGATATTGAGCACGCCCATCAGCACAAAGAAAATGGCCCAGCTGTAGTTGAGCTTGTTCCAGACCGCTTGCGGCAGCTGCACCTGGGCGGACATGAGCTTCTGGATCAGGTTTTTGCCCAGAATCCAGTAGGCGCCCAGCAGCGCCACGGCCATCACCCAATACAGCACGGTGGGCTTCCATTTGATGAAGGTGTCGTTGTGCGAAATGAGGGTGGCGCCGCCAAAGACGACGATGATGACCAGGCTGATCCACTGCATCGGCTCGACCTTGCCGGTCTTGTAGCGCAGATAGGCAATCTGGGCGAAGGTGGCCACGATGGCGACCCCGGTGGCCACAAACACGCCCCACAGCTTGAAGGCCGCAAAAAACAGCAGGATGGGGAAAAAATCGATCAGAAATTTCATAACAAAGGGCAAGATCAGCGCTGCCGGGCAGACACTGGTGCGCAAACAAAAAGCAGTGCCTGGCGGTTTGGAGTGCTTGTTCTGGGCGTAGAGACTGCAACTGCTGGCAATGATACGCGAGCCAAACGCTCCAAACTTAAGCTGCGCTGAGGGCGCGGCTTTGTCGGACAGTGCTGGCGGCAGAAAGTTCCGGTGCGCTTATTTCTGCGCCTCAAAATCGAGGGCGGCGGAGTTCATGCAATAGCGCAGGCCGGTGGGCGTGGGTCCATCAGGGAAGACATGGCCGAGGTGGGCGCCGCACTGCGCACAGACGGTTTCCACCCGCACCATGCCGTGGCTGCGGTCTACGTTTTCTTGGATCGCGCCGGGCACGGCAAGCGAGAAGCTCGGCCAGCCGCAGCCAGCGTCGAACTTGGTGTCGCTATCGAACAATTTGGCGCCGCAGCACACGCAGTGGTAGCTGCCGTCGGCCCAGTGCTGCTCGAACTTGCCGGTGAATGGGCGCTCGGTAGCCGCATGGCGGGTGACTTGGTAGGCTGCCGGCTCGGCCTGTTTGGCGGCCAGTTCGGCCTGCCATTGCGCATCGGTTTTCTGGACAGGAAAGCTCATGACGAACAACTGATCTCAATATGTTGCGCCCATTCGGGCGGGAGGGCGGCCAAATCATCGCAGCCCGCGTGGTCGGTAAATGGTGCGGCCAGCACGCTTTGCAAGCGGGCAAACGGTGCCCAGTCGTCTTTTTGCGCCGCCTCGATCACCTGTTGGCCCAGGTGGTTGCGCAGCACATAGCGCGGGTTGGTTTTCAGCATCAAATCGGCCGCTTGTGCGCGGTCGGTGTGCGCGAGAAGCTCCTGATACTGTAGCAGCCAATCGTCCAGCGCCTGGTCGCCCGCGAACCAGTGCGTGACGATGGGCGCGCGGTTTTCTTTCACCGATTGTGACAATTCGCGCCAGAACAGCGTGTAATCCACGCGGTGTTTTTGCATCAGTGTGAGCAGCGGATTGGCCAGTTCGGCAATGCCGGCAGCTTGCTCGGGCAGGCCGAGCTTGGCTGCCATGGCGCCGAGCATGGCGCTCTCCAGCGCCGGCTTGTAGGCGTCGATGGCGGCAATCGTGTTCTGTTCGTTTTCAATCAGTGGCAGCAGTGCCTGGCCCAGGCAGAACAGGTTCCAGTAGGCGATTTGTGGCTGGCGCGCGAAGGCGTAGCGGCCGCTGCTGTCGCTGTGGTTGCAGATGTGGTTGGCGTCGTAATGGTCGAGAAACTGGAACGGGCCGTAGTCGATGGTCAGGCCCAGCAGACTCATGTTGTCGGTGTTCATCACGCCATGGCAAAAGCCGACGGCCTGCCATTGGGCGATCATGCGCGCTGTGCGCTCGGCTACCTCTTTGAGCAAGGTGGCATAGCGCTCGGGCGAGCCGCTGGCATGCTGGGCGGCGCTGGCAAAGTAGCGCTCGACCATGTAATCGGCCAGTGTGCGCAGGTTCTCCACCTGGTCGCGAGCGGCGAAATGCTCAAAATGGCCAAAGCGCACAAAGCTGGGCGCTACGCGGGCTACGACGGCGGCGGTTTCCACCGTCTCGCGGTACACCGGCTGCGGCGAAGTTACCAGCGACAGCGCTCGCGTGGTGGGGATGCCCAGCGCGTGCATGGCTTCGCTGCACAGGTATTCGCGGATGGACGAGCGCAGCACCGCGCGGCCATCGCCCATGCGCGAGTAAGGCGTCATGCCAGCGCCTTTGAGCTGCAGCTCCTGCCCCTGTTTTTGCCCGGGCAAAGCCAGTTCACCGAGCAAAATGGCGCGGCCATCGCCCAATTGACCAGCCCACTGGCCGAACTGGTGGCCGCTGTAGACCGTGGCCATGGCGTCCATGCCCGGCAAAAGCGCATTGCCGCCGAGCACTTGTGCTGCTGCATCACTGTGCAACCAGCCTTCGGCCAAGCCCATGTTTTGGGCCAAGCTGTCGTTGTGGGCGTGTAACGCCAGTTGCGGCATCGGCGTGGGCTGCAGGCGGGTGTAGAAAACCGGTGGCAGCTGGGCAAAGCCATTGATCCAGTGCGCGCCCGGCTGGGTAGCTTGGCTGGTGGGGGCCGACGTGGCGGCGGTGGCAGACAGGGTCGAATCCATGGCTGCATTGTCATTGCAGCGGCTTGCCCTGGGTGCAGCTGTGTTTATTGGTGGCGCTGCTGCATTGCAACACTTCTTTGCCATAGCGGGCGGGCAAAGCGCAAGCCAGGGCGTTTTGGCCGGTACGGGCGAGGAGGGCGCGGTATTATGTCGGCCTGAGTACATCTGCCTATAAGAGCGACCTAGAGAGAGAACCCCTGCACCGTGCGTCTCAATTCCATCAAGCTTGCTGGCTTCAAATCGTTTGCGGAGCCGACCAATTTCATGCTTCCAGGCCAACTGGTGGGCGTGGTCGGGCCCAATGGTTGCGGCAAGTCCAACATCATGGACGC
Source organism: Comamonas trifloxystrobinivorans (assembly GCF_043359985.1). Classification (NCBI taxonomy): domain Bacteria; kingdom Pseudomonadati; phylum Pseudomonadota; class Betaproteobacteria; order Burkholderiales; family Comamonadaceae; genus Comamonas; species Comamonas trifloxystrobinivorans. The sequence continues at coordinate 41,209 of NZ_JBHZGV010000007.1, read as the reverse complement.
GGTGCGCTGGGTGCTGGGCGAGAGCAAGGCGAGCGAGCTGCGTGGCGAATCCATGCAGGACGTCATCTTCAACGGCACCAACCACCGCAAACCGGCCAGCCGAGCCAGCGTGGAGCTGAGCTTTGACAACAGCGACCACCGCGCCGGCGGCCAGTGGAGCCAGTACACCGAAATCGCGGTCAAGCGCGTGCTCACGCGCGACGGCAACAGCAGCTACTTCATCAACAACATGCCGGTGCGCCGGCGCGACGTGCAAGACGTGTTCCTGGGCACCGGCCTGGGCCCGCGCGCTTACGCCATCATCGGCCAGGGCACGATCAGCCGCATTATTGAATCGCGCCCCGAAGAGCTGCGCTTGTTTCTGGAAGAAGCGGCTGGCGTCTCCAAATACAAAGAGCGCCGGCGTGAGACCGAAAACCGTCTGAACGACACGCGCGAAAACCTGACCCGCGTCGAAGACATTCTGCGCGAGCTCAACAACAACCTCGACAAACTGGAAAAGCAGGCCGAAGTGGCCGCCAAGTACAACGCGCTGAACGCCAGCGCCACTTTGAAGCAGCAGCAGCTGTGGTTTTTGAAGCGCAGCGATGCCGCCGAAGACCAGGAGAAAGTGCGCCTCGAAGGCCTCAAAGCCGTCAACGACCTGGAAGCCCGCATGGCCGATTTGCGCCATGTGGAGGCTGATCTGGAATCGATCCGCCAAGCGCACTATGCAGCGGGCGACACCGTCAACCAGGCCCAAGGCAAGCTCTACGAGGCCACGGCCGAAGTCGGGCGCCTCGAGGCTGAAATCCGCTACGTGGTGGAAGGCCGCCAGCGCGTGGAAAACCGCCTGGTGCAGTTGGCCGAGCAGATTGCCATGTGGGTCGTGCGCAAGGACGAATCCGAGGCTGAGCTGGAGACCTTGGCCGGCCAGGGCATGGACGCCGAAGAAAAAGCCGAAATGCTGGCCGCGCAGCTGGAAGAGCAAAACCTGCAGCTGCCCGACATGGAAGAGGCGCACCGCCAGGCGCAGCAACGCGCCAACGAGCAGCGAGGCTCTGTCACCCAGGTGCAGCAACAGATCCAGGTGCTGGCCGCCGAGCAGCGCAGCCTCAACGAACAAAGCCGTGGCCTGGAAGTGCGCAGCGAACGCCTGCGCACCGACCGCAACGCCATGGCCGCGCCCGACGAGGCGCGCCTGAACAACCTCAAGCAGCAGAACGACGAAGCCGCCGAGGCCGCAGAAATTGCCGAAGCCTGCTTGCTGGAGCTGCAAGACAGTGTGCCGCAGTTGGACGAAGCGCGGCGCGACAAGCAGCAACAGGTCAATACCGAAGGCGCCCGGCAGGCCGAGCTGGCCGCCCGTCTGGAAGCGCTGAAAGCGCTGCAAGAAAAAGTCAAAACCGACGGCAAATTGCAACCTTGGCTGGCCAAGCACGGCCTGGACGGTTTGCAAGGGCTGTGGAGCCGCATCCAGATTGAATCGGGCTGGGAAAACGCGCTCGAAGCCGCATTGCGCGAGCGCCTCTCTGCTCTTGAAGTCAGCCGCCTCGACATGGTGCGCGGCTTTCTGGGCGCGGGCGCGCAAGATGCGCCGCCGGCCCGCCTGGCTTTCTACAGCACGCCCCAGGCCCCCGGCGCTGCGCCGCAAGGCCAGATGGCGCAACTGTCCGATCTGTTGCGCGTGCACGATGCCGGCCTGCGCGCCGTGCTGGTCGATTGGTTGTGCGGCTGCTACACCGCGCCCACCTTGGACGAAGCGCTGGCACAACGCAGCCGTCTCAAAGCCGGCGAAACCATTTTTGTGCCCACCGGCCACGCCGTCAGCAGCCACAGCGTGAGCTTTTACGCGCAAGACTCCGAGCAATCGGGCATGTTGGCGCGTGCACAAGAGATTGAGCATCTGGAGAAAGAGCTGCGCGCCCAGTCGCTGATAGGCGAAGAAGCGCGCAATGCCTTGGTGCGGGCTGAATCGGCTTATGCCGATGCTTCGCAACGCCTGGTGGCTGCGCGCAACGAAGCGGCCGAAACCCGCAACCGCGCCCACGAACTGCAGGTGGAAACACTGCGCCAAACCCAGCTGGCCGAGCAGGCGCGGGCACGCACGGCTCAGTTGGACGCTGATTTGTCTGAAGTCACCATCCAGCTCGAAGAGATTCAAGAGCGCCGCATTGCTGCCGAAGCCCGTTTTGAAGAGCTGGACATGCAATTGGCCGACAGTCAGGAGCGCCACGCCCAGCTGGACGAGCAAGTCTATGAGTTGGAACGCAAGCTGAGCAGCGCCCGCGAGCAACTGCGCGCCTTGGAGCGCCAGGCGCAAGAAGCCGTGTTTGGCCAGCGCAGCATGGACGCCCGCCGGGCCGAGCTCAACCGCACCATGGAAACCGCCATGCAGCAGGCCAAGGCCTTGGGCGAAGAACAGCTGCGGGCGCAAGAAGAGCAGGGCCGCCTCAACGACGCAGCCGCCCAAGGCGGTTTGCAAGACGCGCTGAACCTGAAGATGGAGCGCGAAAAAGAGCTGGCCGGGCGCCGCAGCGAGTACGACGATCTGACCGCCCGCCTGCGCGGCAGCGACGAGCGCCGCCAGCAGTTCGAGCGCGAGCTGCAGCCGCTGCGCGACCGCATCACCGAATTCAAGCTCAAAGAACAGGCCGCGCAACTGGGCCTGGAGCAATACACCACCTTGCTCAACGACGCGCAGGCCGACATGGAAGCGCTGGCCGCCTCCATCAAGGAAGGCAATGTGCGCCTGACCGGCCTGCAAGGCGAGATTGACCGCCTGCACCGCGAGATCGACGCGCTCGGCGCCGTCAACCTGGCAGCGCTCGACGAGCTGAACCACGCACGCGAGCGCAAGACCTTCCTCGATTCGCAGATGAAGGACCTGACCGAGGCGATGACGACGCTGGAAGACGCCATCAAGAAGATTGACGCGGAAACCCGCCAGCTGCTCTCGGGCACCTTCGACACGGTGAACCAGCACTTTGGCCGCATGTTCCCCGAGCTGTTCGGTGGCGGCCAGGCCAAGCTCATCATCACCGGCGACGAAATTCTGGATTCGGGCGTACAGGTGATGGCGCAGCCGCCAGGCAAGAAGAACCAGACCATTCACCTGCTCTCGGGCGGCGAAAAAGCGCTGACCGCCATTGCGCTGGTGTTTGCCATCTTCCAGCTTAACCCGGCGCCTTTCTGTTTGCTCGACGAGGTGGACGCGCCGCTGGACGACGCCAACACCGAGCGCTACGCCAAGCTCGTGGCCACCATGGCCAAGGGCACGCAGTTTTTGTTCATCAGCCACAACAAGATCGCGATGGAGATCGCCCAGCAACTGATTGGTGTGACAATGCAGGAGCAGGGCGTTTCGCGCATCGTGGCGGTGGACATGGAATCGGCACTGTCGATGGCAGAGACTGCCTGACGGACATTTAAGAACCAAATCGTATGAGTAATTTTCAACTGGCCCTGGTCATCACCTTCGGTGTCATTCTGGTGCTGTACGTCGCCTACAACACCTGGTCGGCGCGCCGCAACGAACCCAAGAAACCCAAACCCGAAGAATCGGTTGCCGCGCCTGCCGCAGAAGGCGAGATGCGCTACGAGCCGGGCTTTGACGGCAAAGTAGGCAACGCCACGGGCGACCCGGTGCTTGATGCCCAGTTGGGCGGTCAAGGCCCCAAGCTCGGTGGCAACCTGGGCGGCAACGCCAGCGCCGATGCCTTCCCCGCAGGCACCGTGGCACGCAGCGGCAACCCCGGCACCTACCTGGGTGAGCGCCAACAGATTCTGGATGCGCTGACCGACGCCATCGCCCCCGTGCACACCGAAGGCGTTGTCTCCGGTAACGCGGCCATTGCCGCCATGCCCAGCAGCTTCCGCGCCGGCAACAAGGCGTTCAACATCGAAGGCATGAACGAGAGCACGCAAACCTGGGAACTGCCCAAGGCCGGCGAGCGCTACACTGGCTTCCAGGCCGGCATTCAGCTGGCCAACCGCCACGGCCCGATGAACGAGATCGAGTTTTCCGAATTCGTTGGCAAGGTGCAGCAGTTCGCCGACACCATTGGCGGCTCACCCGATCTGCCCGACATGCTGCAAGAAGTGGCCCGTGCCCGCGAGCTGGATATTTTTGCCAGCGAGCACGATGCGCAACTGGCCTTCATGCTGCGCGCCAAGCGTGCCTCGTGGAGCCCCGGCTACGTCACCCAAATTGCTGCCAAGCACGGCTTTGTGGCAGCTGGCCCGGGCCGCATGGTCATGCCCGCCAGCACGCCACAAATGCCAGCCATTCTGGCGCTGAGCTACGACGCCCAAGCCGCCCTGGCCGACGACCCTGAGCAAAGCGCGCTGCGCGATGTGCTGCTGAGCCTGGACGTGCCCCATGTCAGCCGCAGCGAAAAGCCCTTCGACAAAATGCGCGCCGCCGCCGAAGCCCTGTGCGCCGAGATGGACGGTGTGATCTGCGACCAGAACGGCACGCCGCTGCCCGTGATGGTGGTCGACCCGATCGCCCAAGACCTGGAAAACCTCTACGACCAGCTGGAACAGCGCGACCTCGCTGCCGGCTCGCTGGCCGCACGACGCTTGTTCAGCTGATCACGCTATCTTCCTTGGTAAGGCTGCCTTTGTGCAGCCTTTTTTGTTGCCGCAGGTATCCGCCCTTGTGCGGCACTTTTTTGGCCGTATAGTGCCATGCAACGATTTGTCGAAGCCCGCTTGCCGTGGCGCTTCCCCTTGATTTCCGGAGCCAAGCCTTATGGCTGAGAATTTTGACCTTTTTGCCGCACCGGCGCCCGAGCAGCCCGCAGCGGTTGCCAGCCAGGCAGCGGCGCTGCGTGAGCAGCTCAAGCGCTGGGCGCATGAATACTATGTGCAAGACGCGCCCAGCGTGCCCGATGGCGAGTACGACCGCGTCTACCAGGCGCTGGAGGCGCTGGAGAAAGCGCACCCTGAGCTGGTCACGCCTGATTCACCTACGCAGCGCGTGATTGGCGCGGTGCTCGATGGCTTGCTGCCTGTGCGCCATGCGGTTCCGATGCTGAGCATCCGTACCGAGACTGACAACGAGGCCAGCGGTGCCGAGGCGTTTGATGCGCGCATCCGCAAAGAGCTGGGCTTGGATCTGTTGGCAGAGCCGGTGGAATACGTGGCTGAGCCCAAGTTCGACGGCTTGGCCATGAACCTGCGTTACGAAAACGGCCAGCTGGTGCAGGCCACTACACGTGGCGATGGCGAGGTGGGCGAAGATGTGACGCACAACATCCGCACCATCCGCCAGATTCCACTGTCTTTGCCTGCCAATGCGGGCGTGCCGCCGGTGGTGGAAGTGCGCGGCGAGGTCTATATGCGGCGCGACGATTTCGATGCGCTCAACCGCAAGCAAGAAGCGGCGGGCGGCAAGACCTTTGTCAACCCGCGCAACGCGGCAGCAGGTGCCGTGCGCCAGCTCGACTCGAACATCACGGCGCAGCGGCCGCTGTCGTTCTTTGCTTATGGCGTGGGCGAGGTAACGCCGGCAAACAGTGGTGGGCCGGATTGGCAGAGCCATTACGCCATGCTCATGCAGATCAAGGCTTGGGGCTTTCCGGTAGCGCCGCAGGTATGCATTGCGCGCGGCGCCGCAGAGCTGGTTGCTTTTCATCAGCGCATGGGCGAGCAACGTGCCAGCCTGGGGTACGAGATTGATGGCGTGGTCTACAAGGTCAACAGCCGCGCGCTGCAGCAAGAGCTGGGCTTTGTCAGCCGCGAGCCGCGCTGGGCCATTGCGCACAAATACCCGGCGCAAGAGATGGTGACGCACCTTGACGGCATCGACGTGCAAGTAGGCCGCACCGGCAAGCTGACGCCGGTGGCGCGCTTGGCGGCGGTGTTTGTGGGCGGTGTGACTGTCACCAACGCCACTTTGTCGAACGTGTTCGACATCCGCAAAAAAGGCGTGCGCGTGGGCGACGACGTGATCGTGCGCCGCGCTGGCGATGTGATCCCCGAGGTGGTGGGCCGCGTGGAAGGTGCACGCCCTGCCTACGTGCCCAACTTCCATATGCCCTCAGCGTGCCCGATTTGCGGCAGCGCGGTGGTGCGCGAAAAAGGCGAGGCCAACCACCGTTGCACGGGCGGCCTGTTCTGCTCGGCGCAGCGCAAAGAGGCGATTTTGCACTTTGCCGCACGCCGTGCGATGGATGTGGAAGGCCTGGGCGACAAGCTGGTCGACCAGCTGGTGGATGCGGGCGTGATCCGCACCTTGCCGGATCTGTACAAGCTGGGCATTGCCACCTTGTCCGGCCTGGAGCGCATGGCAGAGAAATCGGCGCAGAACGTGCTGGCGGCGCTCGAAGCCTCGAAAAAGACCACACTGCAGCGCTTTTTGTTTGGCCTGGGCATCCGCCATGTGGGCGAATCCACGGCCAAAGATCTGGCCAAGCACTTTGGCGTGCTGGACGCGATCATGGACGCCTCGGTGGAAGAGCTCTTGCAGGTAAACGATGTGGGCCCGGTGGTGGCGCAAAGCATCCACACTTTCTTTGCGCAGCCGCACAACCGCGAGGTGGTGGAGCAGCTGCGCGCTGCCGGCATCCACTGGGAAGAAGGTGCGCCGGCCGAGAAGCCGCCGCAGATTCTGGCTGGCATGACGATTGTGCTCACCGGCACCTTGCCCACCATGGGCCGCGACGAGGCCAAAGATCTGCTCGAAGCCGCAGGCGCCAAGGTGTCTGGCTCGGTCAGCAAAAAAACCAGCTATGTCGTGGCCGGTGCCGAAGCCGGCAGCAAGCTGGCCAAGGCCGAGGAGCTGGGCGTGGCCGTGCTCGACGAGGCCGGCATGCTGCGCTTGCTGGCAACGGGCCAGGCTTGATCAGTTAAGGCAAAGGAGCGAACCAGTGGATTACCGCATGCCCAGGCGCAGCCTGGAACCCTTGGATACGCAGTGGAAGGGCAAGCTCTACGCCTTTGTGGAATACAGCATGGACCGCGTGCAAGAGGTCTGGCGTTGGGACGACCCGGCGCACGCCGCTACCATGGCTGCTGATTTGACGCCGCAACAGCTGGCCGTCTGGGCCATCCTGAACGCCGATGGGCAGGTTTGCAATGGCGGCTTTTCGCAGTTCTTCTACAACAGCTACGGCGAGTTGGCCGAAGAAGCCTTGCAAGGCTTCCATTTGCTGGGCATGCAGGAATGCGCGGCTATTTTCGAGCAGGCTTATGCGGCGTTTGCGCAGCGGCCCATTCCCAAAGACCGCGAGCAGCGCATTCTGATGCTTGAGCAACTGGGCGAAGACGAAGACAGCGATGCTGGCGCAAGCGGCACCGCGGCTAACAATGCCGCAGCCATGCTGGCGCACTACAGCGCACTGGCCAAAGGCACGGAAGAGCTCTGGGGCGAGTTGGAATCGCGTTACTACGGCTTCATCCACCGCAAAGGTGTGCGCGGCGGCTATAACGCAGCTTTTTTCAGCCCGCTGGCCACCTACATAGACGCCCACCCGGACGCCTTCTTTTTGCCTGAGGCTGGCTGAGTTTCTCTCCGCTGAACCATGAAAAAAGGCCTTGCGTGCAAAGTGCAAGGCCTTTTTCCGTTTTCGCTCTACGCGCAAGCCGTTTATTTTTTGGTTTTTTCTGGCGCTTTTTCAGCTGCCTTTTCAGCGGGTTTGGGCGCTGGCTGTTGTGCCGCTACAAACATTTTGCCCAGCAGTTCGCGCAACATGCCCGAGGCATTTTTTTGCATCTGCTGGTTGATGTCAGCCTGCTTGCTTTGCATGAGCTGCGCATGCGGCGATTTGGGGCCCATATCGAGCAGCGATTTGAGCTGGACTTCGCTGAACGTTTGCGCGTAGGCGTTGGCCAGCAGCGTATCCCACTGTTTTTGGTAAGGCGGCACCACCTGGCGCGCAGCGGCAATGAGCTGCTGCTGGGCGGCCTGGGCGCCCATTTTGTCGATCAGCAACTGGTAGTCGGGCGATTTGGCGGCCAGCTGCAAGGCCACTTGCGGCAGGCTGTGGCCGAGCTTGTATTTCTCGACCATGGCCTGCGCCATATCGACCAGCTTGGCCGCTTGCGCGGGCAGTGCAAAGGTGGCCGCACCACCGGCAAGCGACAGAAAGGCTGCAGAGCGGGCGAAGAAGTGGCGGCGAGTGGAAGTCATACGGTAGGTGCGCAAAATACTAGACGGCAATGGTACTGCCAGAAGTGCAGGGCCTGTCAAAGCGGTTGCTTGGGCGGCTCCAGATCCACGGCATGGATGCCGAAGCTGCCTTTTTTGCGGTCTTCAAAATAGCGCCGCAGCGTGACTTTGACGGTGCGGAAGGCGATGTCGTCCCAGGGAATCTCGTCTTCGCGGAACAGGCGCGCTTCCATGGTTTCCCAGCCGGGCTGGAACTGATCGCTGTTGAGCTGCGCCAGGTAGAAGATGTGGACCTGCCCGACATGGGGCACGTTGATGATGGAGAACAGCGGGCCGAGCGTGATGTCGGCGCCAGCTTCCTCGTCCGTCTCGCGGGCTGCGCCGGCGCCGGTGGTTTCGTCCAGCTCCATGAAGCCGGCCGGCAAAGTCCAGTAGCCTTTGCGCGGTTCGATATTGCGCTTGCACAGCAGCACCTGATCGCCCAGATAGGGCACGGTGCCAACAACGTTGAGCGGGTTTTCGTAGTGGATGGTGCCGCAGGCGGGGCAGATGGCGCGGACCTTGGTGTCGCCATCATCGGGTATGCGGTGGTCAACCTTGGTGCCGCACTTGCGGCAGTAATCAACGGGGGCGCGAGAAGTCATGCAGGCTATTGTGCGCCATGGCGCTGTGGTTTTGCTGCGCTGCTTGAGCTATTTCAAGGGTGGCGGCGCAAAGCTGTGCTTGCGCTTGGTTTTACAACAGGTTTTCGCTGTTTGAACAACGCCTGGCCCATTTTTGCTTAAATCGCAGTCGCTGTTGTGTGGCTGCATCGGGCGGGATTGGCGTTGGCAGAGGCGCCTCTAGAATTTCTTTTTCTCAGAAAAAAATCCTGCTATGCGCTTCATTCAGCCAATGGCCTTGCTGTTTTGTGCCTCGCTGCTTTCTCCATGGGCGCAGGCCGATGACAAACCGGTCATGGACGCAAAGGCTTCGCCTGAGCAGGTGAGCAAAATGTTGCAAGAGGCGGCCAAGAACGACGCTGCCGCCTGGAAAGACCGGCCCGCGCAGGGTGTGGTCAACGCCGATCCGAAAGAGGGCGGCTACCGCCTGGAAGCAGTGGTCAGCGGCGAGCGCAGCTCTAACCATTCGGGTTTGGCCAAGGCGGTGGTGATTGCGACTATTGGCGACGAGCAAGGCGGCAAAGTGGTGCTTTGCGCCGCAGAAAAATCCAACCCCAAACCGGGAACGCTGCTGATGCGCTGCGATATTCCGAGCGCTTTCCATGTCGAGAAGAAAAAGCCGGTGGTGATTCAGTTTGGCCTGGGCTCAGTGCAGGGGCTGACTGTGCAAGAGGTGTCGATGCAGGCCTATACCGGCGGCGCCAAAGCGGGGTTTTGGGTGTTTGGCAAGTTCATTCCGCTTTTGGTTGGCGTGCTGATGTTCGGTTACTGGTTTTTGTTTTTGCGCCGCCGATGATGCCAAATGCTTCTGCGCCACCGCTGAACTTTATTGCGCGCCAAAGCGTCTGGGCCTTGGCGCATGGCAAACCGCTGCTGTTTTTGCCGCGCGCCGCGCAGAACCTCCAAGCTCTGTTGGGGCTGGATTATTCGCCGAGCAGCATCCAACGTATTCAGGCTTGGCTGAGCAAGCAGCGCCGCTTGCGCTTGGCGGCGCAACGGCCGGTTTTTGACGAGCAAAAAGACGTAGATACTTTGATGCTCTTGAGCTTTTACGTAGCTGAGTGGATAGCACGTACCAGCCACGGCATTCCGCGCTGGACGCAGATCGAAGGCGGCGCGGCCGTGGTCAACTTTCCCGAAGATCGGCACTGCAGCTTTGGCATGCTGGCCTTGCCCGGCGTGGTGCAGCACGCCTGGGTGCAGGAGAGCGCTGATTTGCTGGGCAGCCTCAGCACGCTCATCAATATCAAGGTGTTGGAGCAGCCCGATCAGGCCTTGCCAGCAGCGCCCGCAGACCGAGACAGCGCCTACCGGCAGCGTTGGGCCGCTTTGCCCGCGCAGCGCCATGGTGAAGTGCTGAACGCGCTGCCGAGCCGGCCGGTGCAGCCGCAGATGCAAAGCTATTTTGCGCAGCAGCAGGGTATTTTGCAGGCGGGCTATTTTGTCTGTGGCGCGGTCATCCAGGCCAACCGCTTGTTGTACGAGCCGCAGTATGTGGGCTTGTCGCTGGCCGAAGTGGTTTTTGACCCGAACAACTACCTGTCGTATGCCGACCTGGCCTTTGTGGCGCAGCGTTTGCTGCAGCTGAAATCTTTGCCTGAGGGCGGGGACTGGCCTGCCGAAGTGCAGGCCATTGGCCACTATCTGCGGCAGGAAGATGTGCGCAAGCTGAGCGAGGACGTGCCCGAGCAGCTGTTTGGCTACCCGTTGAAGCTCAGTTCGATGTGGGTGGAGCAGGCCCATTTGCCCGATGGCATGTTGTCTTATACGGGCGTGCCGCTGGTGATTGCTCCGAACATCAGCCGCCATGTGAAGCTGCTGCCTTGTGCGCTGTGGTCGCCGGAGTTTGTCGAGGTGTGGCGCGATGCCAGCGAAAAGCGCCTGGGGCAGCGTTACGACGTGGCCGATTTGCAGCGCCAAGCGCAGCAAACAGCGCGTGAGCAAGCCGTGCAATTGCTCTTGCAAGAAGCGCCGTCAGCAGCCGCAACCAAGCCTGTGCCCAGAACCGCACCCGCAGTGCCACGCCAAAAAGCGAGAAGGGTGGAGGAAAGCCGCGCTGACGAACCATCGGGAAGCAGCGGCTTATCTTTGAAATTTGTGCTTATCTGCATGGCAGCCATGTTGGCTGCCATGCTGTTGCTGCGCTTGCTGTCTTAGCTGGCGTTAATTGGCCTTAACTGCCGCGCGGATTGTTCGCGCGCCAATAGCTGCGGCGGCGCCAGCAGCGCCAGCCATCAGACCAACTGGATCTTCAGCGAAGGCAGGCCGGCTACGCCGCCTTCGAGCACATCGCCCTTGACCACGGCATTCACGCCTTCGGGTGTGCCGGTAAAGATCAGGTCGCCGGGCTGCAGCTCCCAGGCTTGCGAGAGCACTTCAATCGTCTCGGCTATGTTCCAGATCAGCTTGCTGACGTTGCTGTGCTGGCGCTCGGCGTCGTTCACCTTCAGCCAGATGTCGGCATGGTTCACATCGCCGGCTTGGGCGGCAGGCACCAGCGGAGCGATGGGCGCGCTGGCTTCGAAAGCCTTGCCGATCTCCCAGGGGCGGCCTTGCTTCTTCATCTCACCTTGCAGATCGCGGCGCGTCATGTCCAGGCCCACGGCGTAACCCCAGATGTGCTGGGCCGCATCGGCCGCCTTGATGTTTTTGCCACCCTTGCCAATGGCCACCACCAATTCAATTTCATGGTGCAGATTGCTGGTGAGCGTGGGGTAGGGCACCTGGCCGGTGGTACCCGCAGCCACGGCCACGATGGCGTCCGCTGGCTTCATGAAGAAGAACGGCGCCTCGCGGCCGGTAAAGCCCATTTCCTTGGCGTGCTCCTCGTAATTGCGGCCCACACAGTAGATGCGGTGCACGGGAAAGAGCTCGTTGCTGCCCTGTACGGGCACCGTGGCTTGCTGGGGCGCGGGAATGACGTAGTGGCTCATGCTTGTCTCTGGTTATGGCGCGGAAAACGCCGTGGATGAAGCGGTGGCAAAAATTATCAGGCAAAAAATGCTGCCGCTCAGGTAAAGCCTTGTATCGGGCGGCTGCGGGCGGGTAGGCAGCCTGTCCGGCTGGCGACTGCGCAGTGGTTGCAGCTGCAAGCACAGGGCGTCCTGCGGTATGCTTTGCAGCCATGAAGCTGCACAACTATTTCCGCTCGTCTGCGTCGTACCGCGTACGTATTGCCCTCAACGTCAAAGGCCTGCCTTACGACTATGTGCCGGTCCACCTGGTCAAGGGCGAACACCGGGCGCCCGGCTTTGCCAGCCATGTGGGCGATGCGCTGGTGCCCGCGCTGGAGACGGAAGATGGCCACTGGCTGAACCAGTCGCTGGCCATCATCGAATGGTTGGACGAGGCCTATCCGGAAACGCCGTCGCTCTTGCCAGGCAAGGCGCTGGCACGCGCACGCATCCGGGCGCTGGCACTGCAAGTGGCTTGCGAGATCCATCCCATCAACAACCTGCGCGTGCTCGGTTATTTGAAGAACGATCTGGGTCTGAGCGAAGAGGTCAAAAACAGCTGGTACCAGCACTGGTGCCGTACCGGGCTGGAGGCTTTCGAGCGCCAACTGGTGCTGCTGGCGGCCGAGCGCAATGCGCAAGGCTTGCCGCCATCTACCTTTTGCTGGGGCGACAGCCTGACCTTGGCTGACTGCGCGCTGGTGCCGCAAATCTTCAATGCCCAGCGCTTCAACGTGAATTTGGAAGGCTTGCCGCTCACCATGGCCGCCTACAACGCTGCCTTGGCCACCGATGCGGTGCAAAAAGCACAGCCTTCTGCCTGCCCCGATGCGCAGGCTTGAGTGGAGCGAGCAGTGACAGACAAGACATTTCCTGCAGACTGGATCATCCTCGATTGGCCGGCCCCCAAGGGCGTTTACGCGCTGTGTACGACACGCGCCGGTGGCAGCAGCACCGGCCTGTTTGGTAGCACCAACCTGAGCCTGCATGTGGGCGACGAGCAAGCCCATGTACTGAGCAACCGGGCGCTGCTGGCGCAGGCCATGGCGGCGCTGGAGGCCAGGCAAGCAGCGCCCGGCTCGGATGTGCAGGCGCCCAGGCAGCCCGTGTTTGTGCGGCAAGTACATGGCACGGTGGTGAAGTACATCGACCAGTGCGCCACCAGCGGCCAGGACGCCGATGCCAGCGTGAGCGACACGCCCGGCATGGGCTGCGCGGTAATGGCTGCTGACTGCTTGCCCGTGCTGTTTTCGCATGCGCGCCTGCCACTGGTAGGCGCTGCTCACGCCGGTTGGCGCGGGCTGGTGGGCCAGGGCGGTATGGGTGTGCTGGAGACTTGTTTTGAAGCTTATGCGCAGTTGGTGCGCAAACATGCCGGGCAGGGCTTGACGAACGCTGAGATAGCCGCGCAAACACTGGCCTGGCTGGGCCCTTGCATCAGCCAGCCAGAGTTTGAAGTGGGTGCAGAAGTGCGCGCTGCGTTTGTGGAACACGATGCCAGTGCCGCCGCCTTGTTTGCCGACGGCAAACCGGGCAAGTTCTACGCCAACCTCAGCGGTTTGGCGCGGCACCGCTTGCAGCGCATGGGTATCTCGGCGCTGTATGGCAATGACGGCAGCGAACCCTGGTGCACGGTGCGCAACCCGGAGCGCTTTTTCTCGCACCGGCGCGATGGCCAACCCGGCGTGCTCGGTGGCTCAGGCCGGTTTGCGGCCTGTGTGTGGGTGGGTTGACAGACAGCAGAGCGTTAAAAAGTATCTCAAAAGATGCTTTTTGATAAAAATGCATACAAAGAGAAGCATTTCTTTTTCTGATTTTGATATCTTTGATACTCTTTTTTGAATAAAAGAGTATGATAATAATAATGACTGATGCATTGATCGACTCATTGGCGGCCAGCCGCAAGGCCCAGCACATCACCCAGGCGCAATTGGCAGAGCGGGCTGGGCTCTCGCGCATGGCCGTGCAGCGTACCGAAACCGGCGATGTAGACCCGCGCTATTCCACCGTGGTTGAAATGGCCCGTGTGCTGGGCTTGCAACTGCTAGCCGTGCCGGCTGATTTGGTGCCCGCGCTGCAGGCTTTCATCCAATCGGGCGGCAAGTTTCTGGCCCAGCCTTCGGGGGCCGATGCGCCGCCCTCGGTGGTGGAAACCATCGCGGCCGAGCAGCAGGCCCAGTACCGGCAAGACAAAGCGCGCTAAGCCGCTCGCCAACTATTGCCAGCAGCACGCGCCATGTCCACCTCGATCCGCTATCTGCGCCTGTATATGCACCAACCGGCTGCGCTGGGTGGTGGGCGCCGGGCGATTGGCTATTTGTCGCAGTACGGCGATGTGTTGCGGCTGTCTTTCGAGAGCGATTACATCGCCGATGCCAAGCGGCCCACTTTGTCGCTCAGCTACCTGGGCGCCAACGAGGCAGATACGCAAGCCATTCTGGGCTCGGCACGCGACGCTCGCCTGGTGCGCACCGACGGGCGCTGGCCAGTGTATTTTCAGAACCTGCTGCCCGAAGGCCATAACCGCGAACGCCTGGCGGCCGAGCGAGGGTGCTCGCCGGAGGACGAGTTCGAGCTGCTCGCCGCAGCCGGCCACGATCTGATGGGCGCGCTCGAGGTAGAGCCTGTGCCCAGCGATGAGCCGGTGCCCGAGGTGGTGCGGCACTGGCACACAACGCAAGGGTTGGATGTGCTGGAGCCGGGCTTTGTGGAGTTTCCAGTGGCCGATGCGGCGTCCTTGCCAGGCATCGTCACCAAGTTCAGCGCCGTGCAAGACGGGCGCCGCTACACGGTGCACCGCAAAGGCGCGGCTGGCAGCGTGATCTTGAAGCTGCCCAGCACGCAGCACCCGGATCTGGTGCGCAACGAATTCAGCTGCTACCGCCTGTGCCAGGCGCTGGGCTTGACGACGGCTGACGCCCAGGTCATCAGCCGCGCCCAGGCCGATTTGCCCGAGCACGTGCCTTTCGACGAGATTCTGGCCGTACAGCGCTTTGACCATTTGCCCGACGGCAGCCGCGTGCACATGGAGGAGTTCAACCAGGCCCTGGGCTACGCGCCGCGCCACAAATATGGCAAAGGCCTGCAGCAGGACTGGCCCACCATGCTGCGCGTGCTCGATCGCCTGAGCCCCGAGCCGGTGGCCGATACCCGCGAGTTTCTGGCCCGCACGATGGCCGCCATGTTGATGGGCAATACCGATGCCCATTTGAAGAACTGGGCGCTCGTCTACCCCAATGGCCGCCAACCACGCCTGGCACCGGTGTACGACTGTGTTTGCGTCACCTCGTTCTTCCCCGGCTCAGCGCCGCAGCAGTACGCAGTCAACAAAGCCATTGACCACGCCATGTGCGAGCTGGGTTGGGAAGAGGTGGAGGCATTGATCAAATCTGCCGGCTTGCTGCGGGCCTCGCGCCATGTGGCGCTGCTCAAGGAGCTGGTGCGACAGGCGCAAGCGCAATGGCCCGCCTTGTTGGCAGATGCACCGCCGGCCATGCGCGAGGCGGTGGCGCAGCGCCTGCGCGGCGGGGTGAAGCTGGCGCTGCTGTAAGCAAAACCAGGCGCTCAAGCCTTGTTGCGTGGAATGCGGCCCATCAAATAGAACTCGTTGTTCGGCTGCATGCCGGCAAAGCTGGCCATGCGGTTGCTCAGGCCGAAAAAGGCGGTGATCGCGGCAATGTCCCAGATATCTTCGTCGTCAAAACCGTGGGCGTGCAGCGGGGCAAAGTCGGCTTCGCTGATCTCTTGCGAGCGGGTGCAGACCTTCATTGCAAAATCGAGCATGGCGCGCTGGCGCGGGCTGATGTCGGCCTTGCGGTAGTTGACGGCGAGCTGGTCAGCCAGCAGAGGTGCTTTTTCGTAAATGCGCACCAAGGCGCCGTGCGCCACCACGCAGTACAGGCACTCGTTGTGGGCGCTGGTCACGGTCACGATCATCTCGCGTTCGGCCTTGCTCAGGCTGCTTTCCTCGCGCTCCATCAAAGCGTCGTGGTAAGCAAAGAAGGCGCGCCACTCAGCCGGGCGCCGCGCAAAGGCCAGGAACACGTTGGGGATGAAGCCGGCTTTCTCTTGCACCTGCAAGATACGCGCCCGAATGTCTTCGGGCAAGCTGTTCAGATCGGGCAAGGGGTAGCGGGCACTGGTACTTGTCATGCGTTGTCTCCAAAGGGTGAATCAAACCATCATATCGGTGCTGCGCTGCTGCCGAGTACGCCTGTGGGACTGTCTGAGCGCCCACGACCAAGCATGAAAAAGTGTGTAAATACAAGGGTTTCTACTAGGATTCGCGGTGCTTACGGAAAAATCGTTCAAATCATTCAATTTATCAATGGCTCTTTAATTTGAGATAGGTCAATATTGGTTGTTTTGGGCGACATTTCCCCTGCGGAATCGGGCTTGAAGCGATGGAAAAACAGCGCTTGTTTGCAATACTTGCGCGGTCAGTTGGTTTCAATTGCTCTCGACCCTCCCTCTCTTCTTGAGCGTTGATCCGCCCAGGCATGCAAGCCAGGGCAACCAGCTGATTTCTGGCCCGCCTTGTGCGGGCTTTTTTTTGTTACCGGAGCGCCAGCCGGCACCATTTTGCAAGCAGGGCTGTTAGCAGGGTTACCTGCTATTGAATTAAGAGCGATTCAATCTTTGTGCGCAAGGATTGTTGGCGCTTTAGCGCTGAATGAACAGCTTGTTGCACCACCTTTGCCCGGCGCTGGCCACCGAACGCGATATTTGGTCGTAATATGCAGCACCGTTTGCCGCGGTGCTGGCCCCTGCAGGCCTTGGCGCCGTGCTGGTGTTGCCATGTGGATGGCCGGCCAGGGCAAACCCACCACCCACCGTTAGAAAGACCCGGGCTGGCTCGCTGCCAGAAGCCAAGCCAGCCCACTGCTCCATGCTGGTTCCGTTTTTGATCATGTTGCGCGAGGGCATAGAAGCCGCGCTCATTGTTGGCATCATCGCCAGCTTTCTTCGCCATAGCGGCCGTGCGGCGCTGATGCCGGCAGTCTGGGCCGGCGTGTTTTTGGCTTTGGGCTTGTCGCTGTTGGCGGGCGCGGGTTTGCAGTGGATGGCGGCTGATTTTCCGCAAAAACAGCAGGAGTTGTTTGAGGCCGTGGTCGGCCTGATCGCGGTGGGCATGCTCACCGGCATGGTGTTCTGGATGCGCAAGGCAGCGCGCTCCATCAAAGGCGAGCTGCAGGCATCGGTAGACAAGGCACTCAGCCGCACAGGCTCAGGCGGCGCCAGCTGGGCGCTGATCGGCATGGTGTTCCTGGCGGTGGCCCGTGAAGGGCTGGAATCGGTTTTCTTTTTGCTGGCCATTTTTCAGCAAAGCCAAGGCTGGGGCGCGGCTGCGGGTGCGCTGCTGGGCATTGCGCTTTCCGTTTTGCTGGGCGTGGGTTTGTACCAGGGCGGCGTGAAGATCAACCTGCGCCAGTTCTTCCGCTATACCGGCGTGTTCATTTTGCTGGTGGCCGCTGGTTTGTTGGCCGGGGCCGTGCGGCGCTTGCATGAGGCCGGAGTGTGGAACCAGTTGCAGCAAGTCGTTTTCGACAGCAGTGGCGTGTTGCCCGAAGACAGCGCGCTGGGGGTGGTGTTGGGTGGTTTGCTGGGTTACATGCATGCGCCGGTGCTGGGCGAGGTGCTGGCCTGGGCACTGTATTTGTTGCTGAGCTTGCTGGTGTTCTTTTGGCCCAGCCCAGCTGCTGCGTCGGCTGCCGGTGCTGCAGCAAGCTCGGCGCAAGCAAAACGCGCCGAAAGCGTGGCAACCGCGGCTGTTGAGCCAGGCAAGCTGCGCGGCGCATTGGCCCTGAGCGTGTTGGTGCTGCTGGCCGGTCTGGTGGCTTTTGCGCTGGCTTCGTCTGCGCCACGCCAGGCCCATGACACAGCCGCAGCGGCCGATGGCACGCCTGTGGTCACAGTGGAAATCAGCCAGAACAGCTGCACACCTGACAATGTTACTGTGCCCGCAGGCCGGGTGCAGTTTCGCATTGTCAACCGCTCGCAGCGCGCGCTGGAATGGGAAATTCTCGACGGCGTGATGGTGCTCGAAGAGCGCGAAAACATCTTGCCCGGCATGACGCAAAGCATCAACGCGCGCCTGGCTCCGGGTACTTATGCGATGACCTGCGGCTTGCTCAATGCGCCGCGCGGCAAACTGGTGGTAACGCCTTCGGCCGCCTTTCAGGCCGCGGCAGCCAAGCCGCCGGTGATGGCTTTTGTCGGTGCGCTGGCCGATTACCAGGTCTATCTGCAGACCGAGCTGATCACGCTGCAAGACATGGTGCAAGCGCTGCAGCAGCGCTTGGCTCAGCCGGCCGATGCAGCCAACCAGGCTTCCATTGACGGACTCCCCGCCGATGTGTTGCAGCTCGCTGCGCTGGCGCGTGGCCAGTACCAAAAGCTGGTGCCGATCGCCATGCAGCATGGCGACTTGAACGCCCGCATCGATGCCCGCGCCGCCGATTTTGCGCAGCGCGACAAAGACCCTGCTTTTGTCGGCTTGCAACGCATTGCCGCCGGTCTGCAAGCGGGCGATGCACCAGAGACTTTGCTGCCGCTGGCACAAGCCTTGCAAACAGATTTGCAGGCATTGGGCCAGCGCTTGGGCAGCTTGCAGTTGCAGCCAGCCAGCATGGCAACAGCCAGCGCCAAAGCTTTGGAACGCGCCTCCACCCTGGTGCCAGGCGAAGCCACGACGGCGGAGCAGGGCCGCTGGGTGCTGCAGTTCTTGCGCGGCAGCTGGGCCGCAGCGGCCAAGACCGAGCAGTTGCTGCAACCCGTGCTCAGCCCAGCCAACCCGGCGCTGGCGCAGCAACTCTCAGCCAGCTTGGCCAAGGTGCAGCAACTGCTGGCAGAGCAGGGCGTGCCGGCGGATGATGCCGATGCTGCCCAGCTCCATGGCGCAGTGCTCAACCCGGTGCAGTGCCAAAACTTTGCGCAGGCGCTGTACCAGGCTTCGCAAGCCATGAGCAAGGTCAACGCCGCGTTGGGGCTGCAGCCATAGCTGCAGGCTGCCTGGCGACAGAAGGTTTACGATGGCAGAACCGCAGGATTTTCACCATGTCTTTGTTCAGCGATAGAAACGATTCTCAATCCTTAAGCGCTTGCCCGGCTAGCGGCAGCACTGCCAGCCAGCCGCAACAACCCGCTCGCCGCCGTTGGCTGGGCGATGCAGCCAGTGTGGTGGGTGCAGGCATGCTGGCCGGCATGGCTTGCCCGGCACAGGCGCAGCTGGCTGCCGTGGCTGCGTCCGCCACCGGCCATGCCCAAGTGACAGACGCGCCGCACACCAGCAACTCCCAGCAGCGCGTGCCTTTTCAAGGCCTGCACCAGGCAGGCATTGTGACGCCGCGCCCCTTGGCTGGCATGGTGGCCAGCTTTGATGTGCTGGCCGACAACGCGGCCGATTTGGAGCGCTTGTTCAAAACGCTGACCGAGCGCATCCGCTTTCTCACCCAGGGCGGGGCTCAGCCGGTGGTGGATGCCAAGCTGCCACCCGCTGGCTCAGGCATCCTGGGCCCAGTGGTGCAGCCCGATGCGCTGACGGTGACGGTAGCAGTCGGCGCCAGCCTGTTTGAAGAGCGCTACGGTTTGCAGGCGCTCAAGCCCCGCCAACTCACGCCCATGCGGCAACACCCTAACGATGCGCTGGTGCCCGGGCTGTGCCATGGTGACTTGTCCATCCAGTTCTGCGCCAACACGCCCGACACCAATATCCACGCGCTGCGCGACATCATCAAGAATTTGCCTGATCTGCTCAGCCTGCGCTGGAAGCAAGAGGGCAGCGTGCCGCCCATTCCCGAAGTGCTGGGCCAACCGGCGGAAAGTGCTCGCAATTTTCTGGGCTTCCGCGATGGCTCGGCCAACCCGGATGCGGGAGACGGCGGGTTGATGGAGCGCATTGTCTGGGTGCAGCCCGGCGCAGCCGAGCCGGCCTGGGCCGTGGGTGGCAGCTACCAGGTAGTGCGCATCATCCGCAATTTTGTCGAACGCTGGGACCGCACGCCGCTGCAGGAGCAGGAAGCCATCATGGGCCGCGCCAAAGACAGCGGCGCGCCGCTCGATGCACGCGCCAAGACCGAGCACGATGTGCCCGATTACAGCGCCGATGCAGATGGCAAAAAGACACCGCTCGACGCCCACATCCGCCTGGCCAACCCGCGTACGCCGGGCAGCGAGGCCAACCTGATGCTGCGCCGCCCATTCAACTACTCCAATGGCGTCACCAAATCGGGCCAGTTGGAGATGGGGCTGCTCTTTATCTGCTACCAGGCCAGCCTAGAGCTGGGCTTCAACACCGTGCAAAAGCGCCTCGATGGCGAGCCGCTGGAGGAATACATCAAGCCCATTGGCGGTGGTTTCTTCTACGTGTTGCCTGGTGTGCAGAGTGCCGACGATTGGCTGGGCCGCAGCCTGTTGGCAGCCGCCCGCAACGGTACAGATGCCGGCGCCAAACCTGTCTAAAGCCTGCGATCGCCCTTGGTTTACTAGATCAGCAATAAGGAAAACTCATGCTCGAACGTCGTCAATTTCTACAACAGATTCTGCTGCTTGGCAGCGCATCGACCCTGGCTGCTCCGGTGTGTGCAGCAGACGCTGCCATTTCGCCGCTCGATCTGGTCAAACCGCTGGCCGAGTACAAGCTCTACGTTAACGACAACGCGCGTCAGCTGGTCAAAGGCGTGCAAGAGTTTGTGGTGGCGGTGAAGGCGGGCGATATCGACAAGGCGAAAAAGCTCTTTCCCGTGGTGCGCCGTCCCTACGAGCGCATTGAGCCGATTGCCGAGCTGTTTGCCGATCTGGACAAGGCCATCGACTCGCGCGCCGACGACCACGAAAAAGGCGAAAAAGACCCCGGCTTTACCGGCTTTCACCGCATCGAATACGGCCTGTGGGTGGAAAAATCCACCAAAAACCTCGGCCCGGTGGCAGACAAGCTGCTGGCCGATGTGAAAGAGCTGCAAAAGCGCGTGGCCAGCCTGACTTTCCCGCCCGAAAAAGTGGTGGGCGGCGCGGCGGTGCTGATGGAAGAGGTGGCCGCCACCAAGATATCGGGCGAGGAAAACCGCTACAGCCACACCGATCTGGACGATTTTCAGGCCAACTTTGAAGGCGCCGACAAGATCGTGCTGCTGCTGGCGCCCTTGATCGAGAAAAAAGACAAGGCCTTTGCCGACAAGGTGGCTGCCAACTTCAAAACCGTGTTCGACACCCTGGCCAAATACCGCAAACCCGACGGCAGCTTTGAGCTTTACACCAAGCTCAGCGACCGCGACCGCAAGGTGCTGGCCGGCAAGGTCAATACCTTGGCCGAAGACCTGTCCAAACTGCGCGGCATGCTCGGCTTGAACTGATAATGGCGGCCATGAGCGAAACAAGCCAAACCGACAAAACCGACCCGACCGATAGTCCAGAAAACACCGACTGGTCCGCCTGGAGCCGCGCCGCCGTCGAGATGATGGTGGCGCGCAATGCCGAATGGCCGCGCCAGTTCGGCCTGCAAGGCCAGCCTAATTTCCGCTGGGATCTGGACAGCGCCACCATGGTGCTCGAAGGCCCGCTGCACGAGGTGATTGCCACTGTTTGCCTGGTGGGCACCACCAGCGAATCCGAAGGCAGCTTTGTCTGGAGCTGGGCCAACGAGGCCATTCCCGCGCAACACGGCCAGGCGCTGGAAGTGGTGCACGATTTCGGTCGCGAAAACCACCTGGCCTTGCTGACCACAGCGCGCATCCCGGGAGGCCGGCCCGAGGCCACCGAATGCATGTGCATCGCCGCCCGCCTGCAGCGTGCCGTGGGCACTTTCATCGACCAGCAAGGCGATGTGGGCTTGTACTTCAGCATCTTGCATTTGCAGCTGGCGCCGATGGAGGGTGATGCACTGCCGAACTGAGGCCAGGCACGGTAGCTCTGCTCGGCGACGCTCAATAGCGCCCCAAAAGCAAGAAACACAAAACGCCCGAAAGGGCGTTTTGTGTTGGAGGATCGTGGCAGTAGACGCTGGGGCGCAGGCCCCAGCGCTGCATGGCTGGCTTACTTCTTCAGATCAAAGCGGTCCAGATCCATCACCTTGGCCCAGGCGGCGACGAAGTCTTGGTAGAACTTCTGCTCGTTGCCCTTCTCGGCATAGACCTCGGCCACAGCGCGCAGCACGGCGTTGCTGCCAAACACCAGGTCCACGCGCGTGCCGGTCCACTTCTTGGCGCCCGTCTTGCGGTCCAGGCCTTCGTAGTTGCCGCCTTCGGTGGCTTTCCACTGCGTGCCCATGTCCAGCAGATTGACGAAGAAATCGTTCGTCAGCTTGCCGGGCGTCTTGGTCAGCACGCCGTTGCTGCTGCCGTCGCTGTTGATGTTGATGCTGCGCAGGCCGCCGATCAGCACGGTCAGCTCGGGCGCGCTCAGCGTCATCAGCTGGGCTTTGTCGATCAGCAGGGCTTCCGCTGGTGCCGCAAACTGGCCTTGCAGGTGGTTGCGGAAACCGTCGGCCTTGGGCTCCAGGTATTGGAAAGATTCCACATCGGTTTGCTCTTGCGTGGCGTCGCCACGGCCGGGATGGAAAGGCACGCTGAGGGTCACGCCTGCATCGGCCGCTGCTTTTTCAATACCGACGTTACCCGCCAGCACGATCAAATCGGCCATCGATATGCGCTTGTCGCCGTCAGCGGCCTTGTTGAACTCGCGCTGAATCTCTTCCAGCTTGGCCAGCACTTTGGCCAGTTGCGCAGGCTTGTTGGCAGCCCAGTCTTTTTGCGGCGCCAGGCGGATGCGTGCACCGTTGGCACCACCGCGCTTGTCCGAGCCACGGAAGGTCGAGGCCGAGCCCCAGGCCGTACCCACGACTTCGGAGATAGTCAGGCCCGAAGCCAGGATCTTGCTCTTGAGCGCGGCCACGTCGGCGTCATTGACCAGCGGGTGTTTGACGGCCGGGATCACGTCTTGCCACAGCAGCTCTTCCTTGGGTACTTCGGGGCCCAGGTAACGGGCGCGCGGGCCCATGTCGCGGTGGGTCAGCTTGAACCAGGCGCGGGCAAAGGCTTCGGCAAAGGCCTGTGGGTTTTCCAGGAAGCGGCGCGAGATTTTCTCGTAGGCCGGGTCCTTGATCAGCGAAATGTCGGTGGTCAGCATGGTGGGCTTTTTGTTGGGGCCGCCATGCGCGTCAGGGATCACATCGCCGGCATCCTTGGCCACCCATTGCAGGGCGCCCGCCGGGCTCTTTTCTTTCACCCATTCGTACTTGAACAGGTTTTCGAAGAAGAAATTGCTCCACTGCGCGGGGGTTTGCGTCCAGGTCACTTCCAGGCCGGAGGTGATGGCGTCGCCGCCCTTGCCGGACTTGTAGCTGCTGTGCCAGCCCAGGCCTTGGGCTTCCAGGCCGGCGGCTTCGGGGTCAGCGCCAACGTTGGTGGCCGGGCCGGCGCCGTGGGTTTTGCCAAAGGTGTGGCCGCCGGCGATCAGCGCCACGGTTTCTTCGTCGTCCATCGCCATGCGAGCGAAGGTATCGCGAATGTCGTGCGCAGCAGCAATCGGGTCGCCATTGCCGTCCGGGCCTTCGGGGTTCACGTAGATCAGGCCCATCTGCACGGCGGCCAACGGGTTTTCCAGATCGCGCTTGCCGCTGTAGCGGCTGTTGGGCTTGTCGCTGGTGGCCAGCCATTCTTTCTCGGCGCCCCAGTACACGTCTTGATCGGGTTCCCAGGTGTCGACACGGCCGCCGGCAAAGCCGAAGGTGCGGAAGCCCATGGTCTCCAGCGCCACGTTGCCGCACAGAATCATCAAGTCGCCCCAAGACAAAGCCTTGCCGTACTTTTGCTTGATGGGCCAGAGCAGGCGGCGCGATTTGTCGATGTTGACGTTGTCCGGCCAGCTGTTCAAAGGTGCAAAGCGTTGCTGGCCACGGCCTGCGCCGCCACGGCCATCTTGCACGCGGTAGGTGCCGGCGGCGTGCCAGGCCATGCGGATGAACTGCGGGCCGTAGTGGCCGAAGTCGGCCGGCCACCAGTCTTGCGAATCGGTCATCAGCGCACGCAGATCGCGCTTGACGGCTTCGTAATCCAGCTTCTGAAAAGCGGCGGCGTAGTCAAAATCCTGGCCCAGCGGGTTGCTGGTGGCGTTGTGCTGGCTCAGCAGATCCACACGCAGCTGGTTGGGCCACCAGTCGCGGTTGGTGGTGCCATTGCCTTCGGCAGCGGTTTCGCTGTTCTTGCCTTGGTGGAAGGGGCACTTGGATTCAGTGGTCATGGGGTTCTCCGGTTTTGGGATTAACAGAAGGCCGGCCGCCACGGGGCAGCAGCAAGGATACAAAGGCGATGGTGTGTGCGCTCTTGATTGCTATTAATTATGATGGCTGGGCGCCATATTTGCGCCTTTTACCCATTGAATAAACGCAACTGCACCATAGCCAAAAATCACCCACAAAGCTATCGGTGGCGGCCACAATGCACGGCCTGTTGCCAAGCGGTGCAGTGCGTGTTGAGTTCTCAGCCCGAGGCATTAGAGCATTGCTGTGTGGCAGGGCCTTGTCAGCCAAGCGCTGAAGTCTGGGCCGGTGGGAGAAGCCAGACGCCAGGGCAGGCAAGCGCTCAGCGCTGCACGTTCTTGACCAGGGTGCTTTTGCCAAACAGGCTTTGCACCAGGTCCACCACCAGCTCGGCGGTCTGGTTGCGCAGATCCAGCGCGGGGTTGAGCTCGACGATGTCGATAGAGCCGAGCAGGCCGGTGTCGGCAATCATCTCCATGCACAGCTGGGCTTCGCGATAGTTGGGACCGCCGCGCACGGTGGTGCCGGTGCCGGGGGCGATTTCGGGGTCGAGAAAATCCACGTCAAAGCTCAGGTGCAAATGGGTGGTGGCCGGGTCGGCGTCGCGCAGCGGCGCCAGGGCGCGCAGCATGGTCTCGCGCATGCCCAGCTCGTCGATGGCGCGCATGTCGAACACCTCGATGTTGTGGGTTTTGATGAGGTGCTTTTCTTGTGCATCCACACTGCGCAAGCCTATCTGGCACAGCGACTGCGGGCCCAGCGCGGGCGCAAAGCCGGCCAGCTGCGTCAGCTCTTGCGGGCCCAGGCCGCTCAGACAGGCCACCGGAATACCGTGGATATTGCCCGAGGGCGATGTTTCTGGCGTGTTGAAATCGGCATGGGCATCGAGCCACAACACGTACAGGCGCTTGCCCGCGGCGCGGCAGTGGCGCGCCACGGCGCTGATCGAGCCGATGGCCAGGCTGTGGTCGCCGCCCAGCATCAACGGCAGGCGGCCACCAGCCAGCTCGGCGTGAACGGCATCGTGCACCGCCTGGTTCCAGGCCACGGCTTCGGCAAAATTGCGCAAATCACCATGGGCCGCATCGCGCGGCTGGCGCAGGTTGGGCGGGCCAGCCAGATTGCCCAGGTCGCGCACCTCGCAGCCCAGCTCGGCCAAGGCCGGGCCCAACTGCGCCACCCGCAAGGCGTCCGGCCCCATGGCCGCGCCCAAGCGACCAGCGCCGATGTCAGTGGGTACGCCAATCAGGCTGAGGGCAGGGCTGTGGGGCATATCAGGCAGTGGTGACATGGTGGTTGCTGCGGGTGGTGGGGCTGGTGTCGGCGCTCAGCAGGCTGAACAGATCCTTGGGATTGGCCAATTGTGGCAGCAGTGGCAACGCTTGCAATACGCCGTGTTTGCGTGCCAGCGCGTGCAGGTAGCGCATGGCGGAATAGTCTTCGATGGCAAAGCCGACCGAGTCGAACACGGTAATGTCGGTATCGCTTTGGCGGCCCGGCTTTTCGCCGCGCAGCACTTGCCACAGCTCGGTCACGGCAAAGTCGGCTGGCATGTGTTGAATTTCGCCTTCGATCCGGCTTTGCGGCGTGTATTCCACAAATACCTGCGCGGCATGCAAGATCGCGGCATCCAG
>NZ_JBHZGV010000007.1:0-15559 GCF_043359985.1 Comamonas trifloxystrobinivorans | reverse complement strand
TCCACCATGGCGCGGCTCAGAATGGTGGCGTTGGTTTTGTCAGCGGTGACCGTAGTGACTATGTCCGCACCTTTTACCGCCTGCGCCACGCTGTCGCAGATTTGTACTTGCACATGCGGCACCTGGTTTTGCAAGTGGCGCTGCAGCTTGGTGCTGGCTGCGCGGTCAATGTCGAACAGGCGCAGCTCGCTGATGCCCAGCAGCCAGACAAACGCCAGCGCCTGAAACTCGCTTTGCGAGCCGTTGCCAATCAATGCCATGCGGCGGCTGCCAGCACGAGCCAAGCGTTTGGCCGCCATGGCGCTGGTGGCTGCGGTGCGTAAAGCGGTGGTCAAGGTCAGCTCGGTCAGCAGCACGGGCGCGCCGGTATCGGCACGTACCAAGGCGCCAAAAGCCATGATGGACGGAATGCCGCGCTGCGGGTTTTTCGGGTGGCCGTTGACGTATTTGAAAGCGAAATGCTCGCTGTCGGCCACCGGCATCAGCTCCATCACGCCGTCGCGTGTGTGCTGGGCCAAGCGGGCACTTTTGTCGAACTCCGGCCAGCGGGCAAAGTCTTCTTCCAGGGTGTGTACCAGGCCTTGCAGCACTGGTTGCAATCCCACCTGGCGTACCAACTGAGCGGCGGCATCGGTGCTGAGAAAGTCCACAGCGGTATTGTCTTGTCTCATGGTGTTGCTCCTTGTTCTGTAGCGCCTGGTGCATGCGTGCCATGCGCTGGCGCTTGTCTGCCAGTGTGAATCCAGGCGCTGACAAAGCAAAGTGCCAAAAATGGCAGAAAATGACAAGCTTGAAAGCAAAAAGAGAGAGATTGTTGTGCAAATTGACAATGTGGACCAGGCCTTGATTGCCTTGCTGCGACAGAACGCCCGAGCCAGTGTGGCCACTTTGGCGGCCAAGCTGGGTGTCTCACGCGGCACGGTCACCAACCGCATGGAGAAGCTGGAGCAGGGCGGTTTGATCGTTGGCTACACGGTGCGCTTGCGGCCGGATGCGCAGCCCGAGGTGTTGCGCGCCTGGATGAGCATCGAGATCGTCGGCAACGACACGCGCCGCGTCATGGCTTCGCTGCTGGGCGACCCGGGCGTGGCCGCGCTGCACAGCACCAATGGCCGCTGGGACGTGCTGGCCGAGTTGCAGGTCAGCAGCCTGGAAGAGCTATCGCGTACGCTGGAGCGCATCCGCCTGATCAAGGGCATCAGCAACAGCGAAACCAGTATTCATCTGGAGAGTTTTCGCGTCTCTTAGGCTGCAGCGGTTTCGTCCAGTAAGAATGCCAAGGCGCTGCGCAATTGGGCAGCTGCGTCTTGCTCAATTACCGTATCGTGCGCCAATACGATGCGCTGCACGGGCCAGCTGGCGATGGCCTGTGCCGAAGCCCGCGCCGCCGCTTTGTCGCGCAGGGTAAAGCGCAGTGCCCGAGGCATGGCCAGGCGCCCGCGTGTGCCGTTGAGCGTGTTGAACAAGCGGGCAGAAAAAGACAGATCCTGCGGGTAGTTCTGCAGTAGATCGGTCACCACCAAGCTGCCGCTGGGCTGGTGCAGCCAGACGCATTCGTTGAGCAGCGGCAGGCCGGCAAAAAACTGCATGCGCAAGGCGGCCAGCCATTCGGGCGGCAAGTCTGCTGCGTTGCGCGGATGATCAGGCAAGGTTTGCAGTTGCGCCAAATCGGGCCGCTTGGCCGCCAAACCAGGCGCGCCCCACAGCTGCGCTTGGGGGTAGTGCGCAAGCCAATCGCCGGCAAACAAATGGTGCGTGCGGTTGGGCGCCACCACCCAGCGGACCTGGCCCAGCGCATCCAGCGCAGCGCGCAGCTCTGGAGTTGGCGCAATGGGCGAATGCAACCACAGTTGTTCGCCGGCCAGGCGCACCACCGTCATGCGCGTACGCACCGGCAAACCTTGCACGCTGATGCGTTGCTGGGCGCTCCACAGATCGGGCGCGATAGAGAACAATAAGCTTGTGTGATCGGTATTGGCAGGCGTTTGCATGGGCGTGCGCAAGCAGGGCGGCAGTGGTTTGCCAGTGTAGGCCAAGCTCTTGTCGCCAGCGGCTGGTTCATGGGGGAACGTCACGCCCATTTATCCATGGTTCACAAGGGTGATTGAACATTGGAGTGCAATGGCGCTTTGGGCGCAGACCGCCACAAAGGCGGCAGCCCTGGCAAGGAGTGGCAGATGCACTATGACGTGGTGGTAGTGGGTGGCGGCGCAGGCGGTTTGGAGCTGGCCGCGCAACTCGGGCGCAAGCTGGGCGCACGCGAAGGGCGCGAGCGGGTGCTGCTGGTCGATCGCATGCCTTTCCATATCTGGAAGCCGACCTTGCACGAGGTGGCAGCCGGCACGCTCGATGCGCACCAGGAAGGTCTGTCCTACACCGTGCTGGCGCGGCGCAACCACTTCAGCTTTGCCATGGGCGAGTTCCGCAGCCTCGATGCGGCGGCGCAGAGCATTGTGCTGGCGGCCATCAACAACGATGCTGGCAAGCAAGTGGTGCCCGAGCGAACCATTCATTACCGCCATCTGGTGCTGGCCTTGGGCAGCGGCTCCAACTCATTTGGCACGCCAGGCATAGAGAACGCCTACCTGCTGGAGAGCGTGCGTGATGCGCAGCGTTTTCATGCCGATTGGCTCAGCGCCTGTGCGCATGCCTCGTATGCCGAGCCGCGTGTGCTGGCGATTGCGATTGTGGGCGCCGGCGCTACAGGCGTGGAGCTGTCGGCCGAGCTGGTGGAGGCGCATTCCATGCTGCAAGCCAGCCAGGGCAGCAACCAGCGGTTCCGGCTGGATATCAGCCTGATTGAAGGCGGTGAGCGCATCTTGGGCGGTTTGCCGCCGCGCATCTCGGAACAAGCCACCGTAGCGCTGGAGCGCAAAGGCGTGCGCGTGATGACCAGCACCCGCGTACAAGCTTTGCATGCTGGCGAGGTAGTAACGCCTTCTGGCACGGTGCGCGCCGACCTGATTGTGTGGGCTGCCGGCATCAAAGCATCGGATTACAACGCCCAGTTGGGGCTGGAAGTGAACCGCATCAACCAGTTTGTCGTGGACGACCATCTGCGCACCAGCGCCGCCCATATTTTTGCGTTGGGCGATTGCGCCGCCACGCCTTGGACGGATGGCAAAACCGTGCCAGCCCGCGCCCAAGCCGCGCACCAGCAAGCCACGTACCTGGCCAAGCTTTTGCATGCGCGCCTGAGCGAGCGCAGCTACGACGAGGCTTTTCAGTACAAGGACTTCGGCTCGCTCGTCTCGCTGGGCGACAACAAGGGCGTGGGCAACCTGATGGGCAGCCTCTCCGGCAAGAACTTCTTTGTGCAAGGCCTGCTCGCCAAGTGGATGTATATGTCGCTGCACCTCATGCACCACCGCGCCATTCTGGGCACTGGCAAAACCGCCGTGCTCGCCTTGGCGCGCCTGCTGCAGCAACGGGTTTCCGGGCGCATGAAGCTGCATTGACGGGCGTTGGGCGCAGCGCGGCGCAAGCAGCCTGGGCGCGCTAGTCCTCGTCTGGCCCCAGCACAATATCCAGCGAACTGCCGCCGGCCAGCAGCTTTTGCACCAGCTCGGCCGATGAATCTGCGCCGTATTTGCGCATCAAGCGGGTGCGGTAGATCTCGACCGTGCGGTGGCTGATGTCCAGGCAGCGGCCAATCTCCTTGCTGGTCATGCCTTCGAGCAGGCGCGCGGCCACCTCGCGCTCGCGTGCCGTCAGCTCGGCGCGCACCGGGCGCAGGGCGCTCAGGTCTTCCAAGCTCCAGACGCCGCCTTCGTGCGGATCGGCGCGGTTGAAGGCGCGGCCCATCACATGGCACCAGAACATCTCGCCATTGGCGCGCTTCATGATGCGGTTGTCGGAGTACAGCCCATGCGCGTTCAAGATGGGCGCAATGCGCTTGCCCAGGCGCTCGAACTCGTCGGCGCTAGGGTAGAGAATCTGGAAAGACTGGCCAATCATCAGCTCACGCGAAGTGCGGAACATGGCGCAGACCTGCTCGTTGCAGTCGATCATCTTGCGGTGGTGCGAAACCACCAGGCCGACGGGCGCCATCTCAAAGGCTTGTTGGTAGTTCAGAGCGGTCACTCCCATGGCAAATTTTGTCCCCTTTACGAAATACTACGTATGCTAATACGTAGTATGCTTGATCTGCGAATTCAGTCCATCCCTACCAGGAGACAAGTGTGAACAAAATCTATCCCAACGCGGCTGCAGCGCTCGAAGGCGTGGTTGCCGATAACCAGTTGCTGGCCGTCGGCGGCTTTGGCCTGTGCGGCATTCCCGAAGCGCTGATCGAAGCGCTGCGCGACAGCGGCGTCAAGGGCCTGACCGTGGCCTCCAACAACGCCGGCGTGGACGGCTTTGGCCTGGGCAAGCTGCTCGAAACCCGCCAGATCAAGAAGATGATCGCCAGCTACGTGGGCGAAAACAAAGAGTTCGAGCGCCAGTACCTGGCCGGCGAGCTGGAGCTGGAGTTCACGCCCCAAGGCACGCTGGCCGAAAAAATGCGCGCTGGCGGCGCTGGCATCCCGGCCTTTTTCACCAAAACCGGTGTGGGCACGCAAGTGGCCGAAGGCAAGGAGCTGCGCGAGTTTGATGGCGAAACCTATGTGATGGAACGCTCCATCGTGGCCGATGTCTCGCTGGTCAAGGCCTGGCGCGCCGACAAGAGCGGCAACCTGCAGTTCCGCCTGACGGCCCGTAACTTCAACCCTGCAGCGGCCACCTGCGGCAAGGTCTGCATTGTGGAAGTGGAAGAAATCGTCGAAACCGGCGCCTTGAAGCCCGACGAAATCCACCTGCCTGGCATCTATGTGCACCGCCTGGTGCTCAATGCCACGCCGGAAAAGCGCATCGAAAAGCGCACCATCACCGAGAAGAAATAAGGAGCCCGACATGCCTTGGACCCAAGACCAAATGGCCGCCCGTGCGGCACAAGAGCTGGAAGACGGCTTCTACGTCAACCTCGGTATCGGCATCCCCACGCTGGTGGCCAACCACACCGGCGACAAAGAGGTGTGGCTGCAATCGGAAAACGGCATGCTCGGCATTGGCCCATTCCCGACGGAAGACGAGATTGACGCCGACCTGATCAACGCCGGCAAGCAGACCGTGACGACCATCGCCGGCTCGTCCATCTTCAGCTCCGACCAGTCGTTCGCCATGATCCGTGGCGGCAAAATCAACCTGTCCATCCTGGGCGCCATGCAAGTGTCCGAAAAGGGCGACCTGGCCAACTGGATGATCCCTGGCAAGATGGTCAAGGGCATGGGCGGCGCGATGGACCTGGTGGCCGGCGTCAAGCGCGTGATCGTGCTGATGGAACACGTGGCCAAAAAGAAAGACGGCACCACCGATCTGAAGATCCTGAAAAACTGCACCCTGCCATTGACCGGCGTGGGCGTGGTGGACCGCATCATCACCGACCTGGGCGTGTTCGACGTGACCGAGCAAGGCCTGAAGGTGATCGAGCTGGCGCCCGAAGTGAGCTTTGAAGACGCGCAAGCCAAGACCGGCGCGCCGCTGATCAAGTAAGCTTTAGCAGCCAGCCAAACACCAGCCACCTTTGCGGGTGGCTTTTTTGTCTCTTGAACAGTGCTTTCGCTTGGCCTGACAAACCCAAGTGGCAAAACCTGAGCCCAGCCATTAGGGACAAACCTAGCCTGGTTTCGCTTGTTCCTGCTGCTGACGCCCTCCATACTGGCAAGGTTTTGCCACCTTGGATTTCGAGTCGCCATGAATGCACCTTACTCCCCTGATGCCATCGCCCACCCCCTGTTTACCAGCCCCGACGTGGTTCAAATGCGCGAAGACATGGCCTTGGCCTTGCGTGCCGCTGCCCACTTTGGCCTGGGCGAGGGCGTTTGCAACCACTTCAGCATGGCGCTGCCCGATGGCGAGCACTTTTTGCTGAACCCACGCGGGCTGATGTGGGGCGAAGTGCAGGCCGACGACATTGTGGTGGTGGATGCTGAGGGCGCCGTAGTGGCTGGCGGCCACGCGGTGGAGCCCACAGCCATGTTCATCCACGCCGCTGTGCACAAGATAGCTCGCAAAACCTGCGTGCTTCACACCCACATGCCATACGCCACGGCGCTGACCTTGACGCAGCAACGCGCGCTCGACACCTCGCTGAGCCAGAACGCCATGCGCTTTCATGGCCGCTTGGCGGTAGACAGCCAGTACAACGGCCTGGCGCTGGATTACCGCGAAGGCGAGCGCATTGCCAACGCCATGCAAGGTGCAGACATCAGTTTTCTGGGCAACCACGGCGTCATCGTCTGCGGCGAGCGCATGGACTATGCGTTTGACGATCTGTACTACCTGGAGCGCGCCTGCCACGCCCAGGTGTTGGCGCAAAGCACGGGCATTGCACTGGCACCCTGCGATCCGGCGCTTGCCGCCCGCGTGGCCGAGCAGACCAACAGCGAACGCCTGCAATCGACGCTGTTTTTCGAGGCACTGCGCAGAAAGCTGTGAGCAGCATTAACCAACCGCTGCAGCGCACCGCTAGCAGCGCTTCCCGCGCGAGGGTGAGTACGAGACTTGTTGGGAGTTGGCTGAAGGCTCGGTACGAGTGATGATTCCAATATACAAGAAATATTTCTTGTAAAATGGATGCATGTCCACCACGCCCACGATTGACCAGCTGATTGCCGAGCGTGTACGCGAGCTGCGCAAACAGCACGGCCATTCGCTCGAAACGTTGGCCCAGCTCAGCGGGGTGAGCCGCTCGATGATCTCGCTCATAGAGCGCAGCGAAACCAGTGCAACGGCGGCAGTTTTGGGCAAGCTCGCCCAGGCCTTGCAGGTGCCACTGGCTTTTTTGTTTGAAGAGCCGGCCAGTAGCGCCGAGCCGCAGCCTTTGGCGCGTGCCGCCCAGCAGCAGTGCTGGCAAGACCCGGCTACGGGTTATGTGCGCCGCCATTTGTCGCCCAGCGGCTATGCCGCCCCCTTGGAGCTGGTGGAGGTGGTTTTTCCGCCTGGCCAAAGCGTGGCTTTTGACAACGCCTTGCGCAGCGAGCCGCTGCATCAGCAGCTGTGGTTGCTGGAAGGGTGCATGCAGATCAGCCTGGGCGAGCAGCACTGGCAGCTGGAGCAGGGCGATTGCCTGGCGATGGCGCTGAACCAGACGATTGTGTTTGCCAACACCAGCCGCAAACCGGCGCGCTATCTGTTGGCCCTGACGGCCTTGCCCGAGCGCGTAGCGCCTGTGAATTTCTCCCGGAGTATTGGATGACTGCCCCCTTGCAACTGGTGCCTTGCACCCATGCGCGCCATGCCGACGCGATTTTGGCCATCTTCAACGACGCTATCGTCAACAGCACTGCGCTCTACGACTACAAAGCGCGCACCGCTGAAAACATGGTGGCCTGGTTCGACGCCAAGCAAAAAGGCGGCTACCCGGTGATCGGTCTGGAAGACGACAAAGGCGAGCTGCTCGGTTTTGCCAGCTACGGCGCTTTCCGCGCTTACCCAGCCTACAAATACACCATGGAGCATTCGGTCTACGTGCGTAACGACCAGCGCGGCAACGGCCTGGGCAAGCAGCTGATGCAAGCGCTGATCGAGCAGGCGCGTGCCAACGATGTGCATGTGCTGGTGGGCGCTATTGATGCCGCTAACGCAGGCTCGATCAGCCTGCACGAAAAGCTGGGCTTCAAGAGCGTGGGCCTGATGCCGCAGGTCGGCTTCAAGTTTGGCCGCTGGCTTGATTTGGCCCTGTACCAGCTGGTGCTGCAAACGCCGGCGCAGCCTATTGATGGCTAAGCCTGGCGCTCCGGGAGCGGCCAAAAGCAGCGCCCAGCATGCGTCCTTTGGCGCGGTGGGATAATTGCTGCTTTGCGCGCAGCGCGGCAGGCTCCTGAGTCAGCCGTGAAAGCTGTGTCGAGGCTCGATCAACTCTGCGCAGTTGCCGCCTTGGTGTTTTAGCCAGGCGGCATTCGCCCACGTTGATGGAGAGCGCTTTCCCCAGCGCCACGCCTTGCCATGTCTCACCGCCAGCCTGTTCGCGTCAGCGAAATCGACCAGTTCCAGTCCATCATCGACGCGCGCTCGCCCGCCGAATTTGCGCTTGACCACATTCCCGGCGCCATCAACTGCCCGGTGCTCAACAACGAAGAGCGCGCGCAGATCGGCACCATCTACAAGCAAGTCAGCCCCTTCGAAGCCAAGCGCCTGGGCGCTGCCATGGTGAGCGCCAACCTGGCGCGCCATCTGCGCGACACTTTCCACGACAAGCCTGCCAACTGGAAGCCGCTGGTGTATTGCTGGCGCGGCGGCTTGCGTAGTGGCTCCATGGTGACCTGGCTGCGCCTGGTGGGTTGGGACGCGCAGCAACTGGCTGGCGGCTACAAAAGCTTTCGCGGCCATGTGGTGGAGCAGATCGAGGCCATCGTGCCGCAACTGCAGTTGCGCGTGCTCTGCGGTGCCACCGGCAGCGCCAAAACGCGCATCTTGCACGCGTTGGTGGAGCAAGGCGCGCAGATGCTGGATCTCGAAGGTTACGCCAGCCACAAAGGCTCGCTCCTGGGCAATCTGCCTGGCGTGGAGCAGCCCAGCCAAAAACATTTCGAGACCTTGCTGGCCGAGCAAATGGCCCAGCTCGATTTGAGCCGGCCCGTGTTCATCGAAGGCGAAAGCGCCAAGATCGGCCGCATTGCCTTGCCATTGCCGCTGGTGGCGCAAATGCGGGCTGCGCCAGTGGTGGAGGTGCAGGCCAGCCAAGACGCTCGCTTGGCTTATCTACTTCGCGATTACGCTTACCTGGGCGACGACGCCGAGCAACTGGCCACCAAGCTGGGCTACCTCAAAGAGCTGCAAGGCAAGGAAGTGGTTGGCCGTTGGCAAGAGTGGGCCCGCACGGGCGATTTGCCAGCCTTGTTTGCAGAGCTGATGGCGCTGCATTACGACCCGCATTACCAGCGCTCGCAAGAGCGCAATTTTGAGCAATGGCCGCAGCGAGCCAGCTTTGAAAGCCAGGATTTGAGCGACGCTGGCATTGGGCAATTGGCAAGCAGCATTGCCGAGCAAGTGCGCTGAATAGCCTCGGCCGCTGGCCTAGAAAAAAGGCCAGCGCAAGTGCATGCCGAGTGGCGAATAGCGCAGGCAGAGCCAGGCCAGATTCGCCGCCACGCTCAGCCAGAACAGCAGCAAAAAGCTGGGCTTGCTGCTTTTGTGGCGTAGCGTTTGCTGCGCCAACAGCGCGCCCGGCCAGCCGCACAGCAGGCCTACGGTGAGCAGTGTGTTTTCCGAGGTGCGCCACCTGTCTTGCTGGGCAGCTTTTTTGTCTTTGGCGTACAGAAAAAAAGTAACTACCGACATCAGCGCATACCAGCGCGCAGGCAGAGCGGTCGATGTGTAAAGCTGGCCCAGTACCAACAGCAAAACCGCCAGCAGCGGAATCAGCAGCAAAAGCAGTGGCTGGCGCGGTGCATGAAAAAAGCGTTCTGTTCGTGCTCTGCTTGGTGCGGCGCTGCGCTTGGCCGCGTTGGCCGTACTTTCGCCCACTTTCAGCAGCCGTACCGCGCTGGCTCGCTGTTTGCCATCGGGCCCGGCGTCCAAGGTGTAACTCAGCCGCTGTTGCAGTTGCGGCCGCGCCGCGCTTGGCCCAAAGGCTTTGATGTGCACAAACACCTGGGCGCCACCGGCATCGGGCGCAATAAAACCAAAACCACGCTCGTCGTTCCACGACTGCAGCACACCTTCAAAACGCATAAAAATCAGAGGCTAGGGGAAGTCAATTGTTGCAGTTGCAGTGCAGCGGCTTGCCAGTCTTGCTCACCAAAAACCTGAACGCCGGCTTGGCGCAATAGCGCGCAAGTCACGCCGTCGCCGGCAATCAATTGCCCGGCAAACTGGCCGTCATACACTTGGCCGGAGCCACAAGAAGGGCTACCTTCTTTCAGCACCGCTACTTGTATGCCGTGCTGTTGCACCAGCTGCAAGGCCAGCTGTGCGCCTTGCACAAAGGCGGCGCTGACGTCATTACCTGCGCTGTCACGCACCTGGGCTTGGCCCAGCAAAACCGCAGTGGCTGGGCCGCCCACCAGCTCTGCGGGCAAGCGGGGCGTGGGCAGACCGCCGGCTGTCTCTGGGCACAGGCCAATGACTTGGCCGTTGGCCAGCCAGCCTTGCAGTACGGGATGATGGGCGAGTTTGTGCCCGCCGTCATAACGCACGGGTTGGCCGAGCAAGCAGCCGCTGACCAGAACCTTGGGCAAGCTCTGCGCCTGGTTCTTCAGCATTTGAAAACTTCCACAAAGCGCGCACCGGCGGCTTCTTCGCAGCGCAGGCTGTGCGCTTGTACCTGCAACCAAGCTCCGTTGGCGCATTGCAGATCCAGCTTCAACAATTCTGCGCCGCTTTGCCACTGGCTCGGCAAGGGCAGGCTGGCCAGGCGTTGCTGGGCGTGCAGCAGCTTGCCGTCGCTCAAGCGCCCGGTGCAATGCTGGATATCGCCCTGAAAACTGGCTTGGCCCAGCCACAAAGACACGCCATTGCTGTAACCCTGCTGCTCATTGCTGCAGCCGGATAGCGTGGCCGAAGCAGCGGCTGCATTTGTTCGCAGCATGGCGGCGGCAAAGTGGATGTGCAGGCTGCCGTCAGCCATGTCGATACGGCTGATTTCGGAGTCGGCAAATTCAAAGAAGCGCAGCATGCAGCGATTGTCGCAGAGTCCGGAGCGCTGGTTTGCTATCAAATCACAAGCGGCTAGCGTTCGGCTGCTTAGCTTTGCGGCTTGTTGAGCAGTTGGAAGGAGCGCAGCGCACGCGATGCGTACAGCTCCTGGTTGTACGAGGGCGGATCGGGCTGCAGCACATTCATCATGTACAGGCGTTCGCCTTGCAAGTGCAGTTGGATGCGCATCACATGCGTGTGCACGGGCGCAGCGTGGCGCTTGCGCAGAAAGCGCGGCAACAGTGACCAGCCGCGCTCGGCCACAACTTCAATGGTGTAGGTGGCATTGTCGGGGTAGCTGAAGCCCGAGCGCAGTTGGCCCTGGCTGCGTTCGAGCATCAGCAGCTTGTACTGCTCCAGCAATTGCGCGGTTTCCTGCTTTTTGCGCAGCGGCACGATCACCGCTTTCGGTATGTCGGTGTAGCCGACGGTATAGCTCACGCCGTCGTTGGTACAGAAATAATCTGTCTGGCTTTGCTTGCCCACAGCGCTTTGCAGGTCGCTGGTGATGCTCTTGGTCTGGCAAGGCAGATCGGCACTGAAGCCGGCGCCTTCCGGGCGCAAACGCTGTATTTGGGGCGGCGTGTACCAGGCGTAGAGCGCCCAAAAGCACAAAGCCCCCGCCACTGGCAGCCCCAGCTTGAAGCCCAGCAGTATGCGTGCATTTTTGGAGGTGGGCGTGCTCATCGGGCCTGTGCGAAAGACGGTGGTGCGCGAGTTTAACGGCCTTGTGAGTGGGCCGGTACCAGTGCCAGATCGTGCAGCCACGGCATGGCCGATTGCGTCCAGATCTGTTGCTGCGGCGGAAACAGCGTCCGCCAAGTTGTAGTTCGCTAGAGTTCCGGATTGTTTATTATGATATTGATTTAAAAGAATATTTGTCTATTTCTTGTTCGTTGAAGTTCGCGGGGTTTTGCTAACATGCGTCGTTCTATGTGGGTATGATGTGGGTGCAAAATCAATCTTTTTACCTCTATGCCCAAAGTCGCCAAACAACTCTCAGACCGCTCGGTCGCAGCCCTCAAGACCATAGGTAGACATGCCGTTGGAGGCGTGCCGGGCCTGCACCTGCTAGTGTCGGCAGGCTACCGTAGCTGGATCTTGCGCATTCAAGTGAGCGAGCAGCGCAAAGACATCGGTCTTGGATCCTATCCCACTATCAGCCTGGTAGAGGCGCGTAACAGGGCCAGAAAAATCCATGATGACCTGCGCAGTGGCCTGATCCCTGTATCTCCTCGCCAGCAGCAACGCCGCATCCTCACTGAAAAGGCCGCGACACATAAAACATTCCGCTGGTGTGCAGAAGAATATCTCAAGGCTAAGTCATCCGAGTGGAAGAATGCCAAGCACTGCCAGCAGTGGGAGAATACGCTCGAAGCGTATGCCATGCCTCGTCTCGGTCATCTGGCCGTCTCTTTGATTGACCTTCCCCATGTGCTGGCTTGCCTTGAACCCATCTGGACCAGCAAGAATGAGACGGCTAGCCGTCTGCGTGGGCGCATCGAAACTGTTCTGGACTGGGCTGCTGTTCGCAAATACCGCGGTGGTGACAATCCTGCCCGCTGGAAGGGGCACCTCGACAAGCTTCTAGCAGCCCCCTCAAAGATCCAGAAAGTTGAACACCACCCTGCGATTCCCGTCGATGACATGTCTGCATTCGTGCGAGATTTGCGCGCGCGCTCAGGAATTGGCGCGCGTGCCCTGGAATTCCTGATCCTGACTGCCGCTCGCTCGGGGGAGGTTAGGGGCGCGGCTTGGTCAGAGATCGATCTGGACAAGGCCATCTGGACAGTGCCTGCTAGGCGCATGAAAACCGGGGTGGAACACCGTGTGCCTCTCTCAACAGAAGCTCTCAAACTGCTTAAAGCACTTCCTCAGCTTGCAGGCAGCGAGCTTCTCTTTCCCGGCACTAGAGGCCAAAAGCTTTCCGTCATGACTCTGCCGGAAGTTATGCGTCGCATGAATTCAAATGCAGTTCCACACGGATTCCGTTCCACATTCCGTGATTGGGCGGGCGAGAAAACCAACTTCCCCCGAGAACTGGCCGAGCAGGCATTGGCTCACACTTTGCAAAATAAAGTAGAAGCTGCCTATCGGCGCGGCGATGCATTAGAAAAGCGCAGAGAGATGATGCAGGAATGGGCAACTTTCATTGAAGGTTGAATTCTCATCCTTGGAGATTACATTTTTAATCTGGCTAACGCCGGATTAGATGCTTTAAGCTTTCTTTATTCTTATTTTGAAAAATAGTATTTAAAAAGGCAGATCCTCTTACTTTGTGTTCTTTGGCAATTTCCTTGATGAGATACTCTGCTTCCTCAGTCAGGATGAAGCTGCAGCTTTTCTTTTTATTGATCTTCTTGTTTTCTTTTCTGGATGCCCGGTTGTTATACAGTCCGCTGATCCTATTGAAAACAAATTCCTTGAAGCGGCTTGGGCATCGTTGATCGTGGAAAAATATCTCCAGATCCACCATTGATTCGACAGTTGGCATCAAAGGAGTGGTTGAATTCTCCTGCGTGATCATGGCAATTTGATCCGCAGGAATGTCTTTAATGATCTTGCCGGAATAAAAATGGGCTGCGTCTAGCTTTTCAGCGTTATCAAACCAAGCCAGCTTTTTCGCCCAAGTCAACGTCATCACTTGCAATGCAGCCCTTATCTTTGATAGCTTTCTCACAACCATGGGAACATCAAAATCAGAGGTGTCAAACAAATAGGCCAGCGCTACGTCCTTTTTTTGTCCCCTCAGGAATGCATTTCTGGCAGACAAGTCACTAGTAATTCCGTGACCACTCAGCTTGGACCGTATTGACTTAGGATCGTACTCCAAGAGAAAACGGAATTCACTTTCTGGCACATAGAGCGAAACAGCCATTTTTTCCAGCAAGGGATGATCTTCCCCGCTGAAGTCATAAGAAATCGGAAATCCCTTATTGCCATCTGGCAAAAGTTTTCCGTACTTTCGCACAAAGGCATTTCCAATTTCTATTAGCAATTGATCCTCGCTCAAGCTAGCGATGTCAACTTCAATTGCCAAGTGAAAAGCGATGGATGCGAGCCTTCTTTTTTCATGGATAAAGCGTGGAAAGACGTATCCGAATGCCAGTCTGGCATCGCTCTCTTTTACCCGGGTAATTTTTCTATGTAACATTTCGTATGTTGTCATGATGATGATTCGTGTGATAGAAAAACGATAGATTCATGACTCTTTCATGGGTTTTTCATGAGTTGTTAGGTTTGGAGCGTACCAGGAGATGCAGAGGTAGTCAAGGTGAATGTTTCGTCGCTCATCGCTGGGGGGGGGGGTGCTTCTCGC
Source organism: Comamonas trifloxystrobinivorans (assembly GCF_043359985.1). Taxonomy (NCBI): domain Bacteria; kingdom Pseudomonadati; phylum Pseudomonadota; class Betaproteobacteria; order Burkholderiales; family Comamonadaceae; genus Comamonas; species Comamonas trifloxystrobinivorans. Next base: position 1,563 of record NZ_JBHZGV010000007.1, on the reverse strand, counting down.
GTCTGCGCCATGTGCCTGGCTTGGCTATGGAGCCGCCTGGGGATGGCCGGGATCAATGGGTAAAGGCGCCGGTCTTTGTGGCTTGGGTGCGGAGGCTTCGCCGTAATGCAGTCCAATAGGCGAACCAAAGAAGAGGCTGAATTTTTCGAGCGAAAAATCTCTGGCTATGGAAGAAATAGGCCTTGCTCAAGGAATCCCCGAGAAGTACCCAAGAGCTGCCTGGTAAGTCCCCTGCCAGAGGTCGTATCCGTGGAAGGCCGTCGTGTGGCATGCTTTTGGCGGTTCCAGGGGAAATTGTTCCATTCCATGCATGGAGCGGTCTGCCAGTGTTTAAAAAAATACCGCAGGCAATCCGATGTCAAAGACACCGGAGTTTCATCATGCGAGTACTGAAGTTGAAAGACGTTCTTTCCAAAACAGGGCTGGGTAAGACCTCGCTCTACAAGCTCATCAATCTCTCTGAATTCCCCAAGCCCATTAGCCTGGGTTTGCGGGCTGTTGGTTGGCTGGAGAGCGAAATCGAGGCCTGGATTCAAGATAAAATCAATGCCCGTGACCAGCAGGTTATTTGATATTCTTTCAGAGTGAGATAAAAGAAATAAAGCAGCAGATCATCAGGGCTCTTTCCTTGGTGATCTGTTGTTTTATGGTCTGAATCTCGTCTCTTATGCTGTATGTTTAAGTTCTATTAATTAATGTAGAGGTGGTGTAGGGGAATGTAGGATCAATAGAAAAGCAATAGGCTGTGTACAAACACAGCCAGCTATACAAGCCTTGATAGGCTGATTGTTTGATGAACCAGAGATACCTACGGTATCGATCTATGGCTTAGAGCATTGTGCTCAATGACCTCTGAGCATCAAGCTCAGATGGATGATCATTACGAGCCAATTGCCTATCTGCATTGAACCTTATCAATGCAGTCATTGGATAGAGGAGGAGAGTAGCAATCTGTGCCATGGCACTTTTTATCCATGAAAGTGCAATCTTGATTAGCGCTTTCAACTGTGTGCGAACAACCACCAGGACACACAGCATGAAACGCAATCCTTTGAATACCAACCATCAACTGCTCCATGGAGATCATTTTCATGGATATCCTGTTCAGACCAAACGCGGCTATCTGATCTCCAATCACCTCCAGCGCATCCATGATTGCCTATACCGCTCTTTGGAGCTTCATAGCAGCATCTGTGTGATGCGCTTTGACTTGTATGTTCCTGACTATGTATCCGCTGATGTATTGCTCAGCAATACACTCATCTCGAAGTTCATTGCATCCATGCGTGCCAAGATCGAGCATTCTCAGGAGCAGAGCAGAAATGAAGATCATCGCGTTCATAACGCCGATATGCGCTACATGTGGTGTAGGGAGATCGGTGGCAATGGTCGCGTGCACTACCACGTGGCGCTGGTGTTCAACCACGCTGCCTACGCATTCATGGGGAAGTTCGACTTGGCAAGCAGCAACATGTACGCAAGGATCGGTAATCCCCCCACAAACCACCGCTCTGAGAAGTAGAGCTATGCGGCCATGGCCAGCCGCTGTTTGGGGGTGATGCC